>NZ_JAJCXD010000013.1:0-25342 GCF_021056305.1 Actinokineospora sp. PR83 | reverse complement strand
GTCGACCCGCCGGTAGTGGGCGGCGGGGTCCTCGCCCGCGCGGCGCAGGGCGGCCTGGGCGGTGGCGCGGACGACGGCGGTCCGGTCGGTCAGCGCCGCCGCGGCGGGCCGCGGGTCACCGGCCAGGGCCAGGGTGTGCACGGCGTCCGCGCGCAACGCCGAGGTGCGGGCGGTGAGCAGCGGGTGGACCGCGCCGGGGTCGCCCGCCGCCCTGGCCGCGCGCAGCGCCGCCGACCCGCAGATCAGGCGGACCTCCCGGTCCCGGTCGGTGCGGGCGAGGTGCAGCAGTTCCGGCAGGGTCAGCGCGGCGGCGGTGACGGCGAAGACCATCCGCCGCGCCTTCTGGTCCTCGACGGCCCTGGCGGCGGCCAGCACCTCGGGGGCGGCGGTGGTCAGCGCCGCCGTCACCGCGTCGGCGAGCCATCCGCCGTGCGCCCGGCCGCGCATCGCCCTGGCGAACCCGACCACCGCGGGCAGGGCGTCCGGCAGCGCCGCCGCGCAGCGCTCGCGGGCCAGGTCGCGCACCTGCGGAACCCAGTCGCCGCTGCGCAGCGCCGCGATCCTGGGGTCGGCACTGATCCGCAGGGCGGCCTCGCGGAGGTGCCCGTCGCGGTGGCAGGCGGCCAGCAGCACGTCCTGCGGGGTGGCGGTGCCGTCGGCGAGGCGGCTGCGCAGCCCCGCGCTCCAGGCGGCGGGGAACCGGATCGCCCGGACGTCGGCGTCGAACCCCAGCCACGCGGACGCGCCCAGGTCGGGCAGGGCTCCCGCCCTGCCGCGCACCTCGTCATCGACGTTCGACCGGCGACCCCACACGCGGGCAGCGTACGAGGCGGGCAGGACAACCCCGTGGTGCTTTTCCGGCACCGGTGCCTCGTCCAAGATCCCCGGCTCGGGGAAACGATGTTTGCGAACATCGACGTTCGCTAACTAAGCTCGACGGATGCGCGTCCTCATCACCGGTGCCGCCCGCGGCATCGGCGCCGCCCTCGCCACCCGCCTGACCGGCTCCGGCGCCCGGGTCGCCCTCGCGGGCCTCGAACCCGAGCTGCTGGAGCAGGTCGCGGCGTCCTGCGCCGCCCCCTGGCGCCCCTGCGACGTGGCCGACCGGGAACAGGTCGACCGCGCGGTCGAGGACCTGGTCGGCGAGCTGGGCGGCCTCGACGTCGTGGTGGCCAACGCCGGGATCGCCAAGCAGCTCCCGCTGATCGGCGGCGACCCCGCCGCCATGGAGCGGACCCTCCAGGTCAACGTCCTGGGCACCTACTACGCGCTGCGCGCCGCGGGCCCGCACATCGCCCACCCCGGCGGCTACGCCGTGCTCATCTCCTCCCTGGCCGCGGCCGTGCACCTGCCGCTCCTGGGCGCCTACAGCGCCTCCAAGGCCGCGGTGGAGGCGCTCGGCAACACCCTCCGGGCCGAACTGCGCCCGAGCGGGGCCCGGGTCGGGGTCGCCTACTTCGCCGAGCTCGACACCGACATGACCAGCCGGGGCTTCGGCACCGAGGCCGCGCGGGCGGCCACCGGCGGCTCGATCACCAAGCCCGCTCCGCTGAGCAGGGGGATCGACGCGCTGGAGGAGGGCATCGCCAAGCGCAGCCGCACCATCGTCGCCCCGGGGTGGGCGCGGGCCGTGCTGCCGATCCGGGGGCTGGCGCAGCGGGCCGTGGACCGACGGCTGCGCGGGCGGGTGGCCGAGGCGCTGCGCATCGCCAGGGGCGAGGACGCGGCGTTCACCACGCCTCAGCCGATGCCGTAGGACCCGCGGTGGTAGAGCAGCGGTGACCGCGACGGGTCGGCGGCGAGGTCGTGCACGTGACCGAGCGCGATCGTGTGGTCGCCGCCGTCGTACTCGTTCCACAGCGTGCAGTCGAGCCAGGCGCACACCCCGTCGAGGACGGGGGCGCCGTTGGCGCTGGGCCGCCAGGCGATGCCCGCGAACTTGTCGGTGCCGCTGCGGGCGAACGCCGCCGACACCGGCTCCTGGTCCTCGGCGAGCACGTTGATCCCGAACCGGCCGATCGCCCTGATCACCGGCCAGGTGCTGGAGGTGCGGGCGGGGGAGAAGCTGACCAGCGGCGGGTCCAGCGACAGCGAGGCGAACGACTGGCAGGTGAAGCCCACCGGGCCCGCGGGTCCGGTGGCGGTGATCACCACGATGCCGGTGGCGAAGTGGCCGAGCACCTCCCGCATCCGCGTCGACGCCACCGGGCTCGGAGACTGCACCGCGTCCTCCCTCATCGCCGTTGACCGTCCACAGCGAACACTCGGACGGGGTCTGCCGCTGTCCAGGATGCCCTTCCCGGCGGCGGTTGTCCACGCTCCCGGATGGTGGGCGACGGCGTCCCAGTCAAGGGCGACCGCAGGGTGAGAAGGGCCACGGACCTGCTCTTACCGCGGTTAGCGTGCGGGAAAACGCCCCTTTCCCCGCTCCTGGAGGCCTGCCGTGACCGGCCACGCGAGACCTCGAACCACCCGGACCGCCACCCTGCTCGGCGCGGCACTCCTGCTCTCGGCCTGCGGCGCCCAGGGGACCGCCGCGACCGGCGCCGACGCCGGGCCGCCGCGCCCCGGCGGCACCCTGCGGCTGGGCATCTCCTCCAACCCCGACTGCCTCGACCCGCAGCAGGTCGGCACGAACGCCGCGCTCAACGTCGGCCGCCAACTCGTCGACTCGCTGACCGACCAGAACCCCGAGACCGGCGAGATCACCCCCTGGCTGGCCGAGAAGTGGGAGGTCTCACCCGACTCGACCGCGTTCACCTTCCACCTGCGCTCCGGCGCCACCTTCTCCGACGGCACCCCGGTCGACGCCGCCGCGGTCAAGACCAGCTTCGACGGCATCAAGGCGCTGGGCCCGAAGTCCCTGCTCGGCGCCGGGTACCTGGCCGCCTACCGGGGCTCGACCGTGCTCGACCCGGCCACGGTGAAGATCGAGTTCTCCGCCCCGAGCGCGCAGTTCCTCCAGGCCAGCTCCACCATGTCGCTCGGCGTGCTGGCGCCCGCCGCCTACGCGAAGACCGCCGAGCAGCGCTGCCAGGGCACCGGGCTGGTCGGCTCCGGCCCGTTCGTCTTCGAGAGCTTCCAGCCCAACCGGGAGGTCGTGCTGGCCAGGCGCCCCGGCTACGCCTGGGGCTCCCCGCTGTGGGGGCACACCGGCGAGGCGTACCTGGACAAGGTCTCCTACCGGGTGGTCCCCGAGCCCGGGGTGCGCACCGGCAGCCTGGCCTCCGGCCAGCTCGACGCGATCACCGACGTGCAGCCGGTCGACGAGCCGCAGTTCGCGGGCAATGGGTTCACCGAGCCGGTGCGGCCGAACCCGGGCATCGTGTTCAACCTCACCGCCAACACCACCCGCGGCGTGCTCACCGACGCGAAGGTGCGCCAGGCCGTGTCCAAGGGCATCAACCGCCCCGAGGTGACCTCGACCGTCCTGTCGGCCAACTACAAGGCCGCCACCAGCGTCCTCGGCTCCACCACCCCGCTGCACACGGACCTGTCGAAGGAACTGGCCTTCGACCAGCAGGGTGCTCAGGCGCTGCTCGACTCCGCCGGGTGGCAGCCGGGTCCGGACAGCATCCGGGTCAAGGACGGGCAGCGGTTGACCGCGAGCGTGGTGTTCTCCGCGGTCTTCAACCAGAACCAGAGCGCCCTGGAGCTGATCCAGCAGCAACTCCGCAAGATCGGCTTCGACCTGCGCATCGAGCTGCACACCACCGCTGAGACGACGGCCATCCAGCAGTCCGGGAACTACGACTTCCTCTGGTTCAACACCACCCGCGCCGACCCGGACATCCTGCGCCAGCTCTACTCCACCAAGTCGTCCAACCGCAGCAGGCTCACCCCCGGCCCGCTGGACGAGGCGCTGGACCAGCAGGCCGCCACGGTCGACCCGGCCACCCGCGGCCCCGCCGCCGAGCGGGCCCAGCGGCTGATCGTGGAGCAGGCCTACGTCATCCCGGTGTTCGAGCTGACCCAGGTCCTCGGGGTGGGGCCGACCGCGCACGGCATCGAGTTCGAGGCGTCCTCGCGGCTGAGGCTCTTCGACGCCTGGGTGTCGGGCTCGTGAGCCGCACGAGCGTGCCGCGCCGCCTGGCCCAGGCCGTCGTGGTGCTGTGGGCGGCGTTCACCCTGTCGTTCGTCGTGCTCTACCTGCTCCCCGGCGACGCCGTGCTGACCAAGCTCGGCTCCGCCGAGGGCGGGGTGACCGCCTCCGACGCCGAGGTCGCCGCCGCCAGGGCCGCCTACGGCCTGGACGACCCGCTGCCGGTGCAGTACGGCAAGCGCTTGCTGGCGGCGCTGCGCGGCGACTTCGGCACCTCGGTCAGCACCGGCGACGACGCCACCCACATGGTGCTGTCCGCGCTGCCGTCGACCCTGGCGGTGACCGGCCTGGCGCTGGTGCTGGCGGTCGCCTTCGGCGGCGGTGTGGCCGTGCTGGGCACCTACACCCGGCAGCGCTGGCTCGGGCAGCTCCTGCTGTCGCTGCCGCCGCTGGGCATCTCGCTGCCGTCGTTCTGGGTCGGGCTGGTGCTCATCCAGGTCTTCTCGTTCCAGCTCCGCCTGGTGCCCGCCCTCGGGTCCACCGGGTTCGCCTCGCTTGTCCTCCCGGCGGTCACGCTGGCCCTGCCGACCGGCGCGATCATCGGGCAGGTGCTGGCCAAGAGCCTGCGCACGCAGCTCGCCGAGCCGTACGTGGAGGTCGTGCTGGCCAAGGGCGCGAGTCGCGGTCGGGTCCACTTCGGACACGCGCTGCGCAACGCCGCGCTGCCCGCGCTGACGCTGGTCGGGGTGGTGGCGGGCAACCTGCTCGCCGGGTCGGTGGTCACCGAGACCGTGTTCGCCCGCGACGGCGTCGGCCGGGTGACCGCGGCGGCGGTGACCGCGCAGGACATCCCGGTCGTGCAGGCGGTGATCGTGCTGGCCGCGTTCTTCTTCGTGGCGGTCAACCTGGCCGTCGACCTGCTCTACCCGCTGCTCGACCCCCGCCTTGCCGCGCCCGCCGCCCGCACCGGGAAGGTGACCGCCGATGTCTGAGCTGTCCGTCCGGAACACCGGGCTGCACCTGCTGCGCAGGCCCGGGCTGGTGCTCTCGGGTGCGGTGATCGCGCTGGTGCTGCTGGCCGCGGTGGCGCCCGCGGTGTTCACCGGCCAGGACCCCATCGCCGGGGTGCCCGCCGAGCGGTTGCGGGGGCCGTCGCCGTCGCACCTGTTCGGCACCGACGAGACCGGCCGCGACGTGTTCGCCAGGGTCGTGCACGGGGCGGCGCTGTCGCTGCGGGCCACGGTGATCGCCGTGCTGGTGGCGCTGGTGTCGGGGGCGGCGCTGGGGCTGCTCGCCGGGTTCCGCGGCGGCTGGCTGGACTCGGTGGTCATGCGCGTGGTCGACGTGGTGCAGGCGGTCCCGGCGATCCTGCTCTCGCTCGCGCTGGTGACCGCCCTGGGCTTCGGCACGACCAACGTGGCCATCGCCGTCGGGGTGTCGAACCTGGCCGCGTTCGCCCGGCTGATGCGCGCGGAGGTGCTGCGCGTGCGGTCCGGGGTGTTCGTCGAGGCTGCCCGGGCCAGCGGGGTCCGCTGGAGCGGGGTGCTGGGCAGGCACGTGCTGCCCAACGCCCTCGGACCGGTCCTGGTGCTGGCCACGCTCACCTTCGGCACCGCGGTGCTGGAGGTGTCCGCGCTGAGCTTCCTCGGCTTCGGCGCCACCCCGCCCACCCCGGAGTGGGGCGCGCTGGTCGCCGGCGGGCGCGGCTTCCTGGCCACCGCGTGGTGGATGACGACCTTCCCCGGCCTCACCGTCGCCGCGGTGGTGCTGGCCACCAACCGGCTCGGCCGGGCCCTCGACGGCGAACGGAGTGGACGATGACCGGGTTGACCGCCGGGTTGCTGCGCATCGAGGGGCTGGACGTGACCTACCGGACCCGCACCGGGCCGGTGCGGGCGGTGCGCGGGGTGGACCTGACTGTCCACACCGGACAGATCGTGGCCGTGGTCGGCGAGTCCGGCTCGGGCAAGTCCACCACCGCGCACGCCGCGATCGGGCTGCTGCCCGCGGGCGGGCGGGTCGAGGCGGGCGGCATCACCTTCGACGGCCGCGACCTCACCGGGCTGTCGGAGAAGGGGTGGCGGTCGGTGCGCGGCACCGGCATCGCCCTCGTCCCGCAGGACCCCACCGTCTCCCTGGACCCGGTGCGCCGCGTCGGCGAGCAGGTGGCCGAGGTGCTGCGCATCCACCGCCTCGCCCCCCGGGCCCGGCTCGCCGCAGAAGCCGTGGAGCTGCTGGGCCGCGCGGGGGTCGACCGGCCGGGGCAGCGCGCCCGGCAGTACCCGCACCAGCTCTCCGGCGGCCTGCGCCAGCGGGTGCTCATCGCCATCGCCCTGGCCGGGGAACCGCGGCTGATCATCGCCGACGAACCCACCAGCGCCCTCGACGTCACCGTGCAGCGCGGCATCCTCGACCACCTGCAGGGACTGGCTGCCGAATCCGGCACCGCGGTGCTGCTCATCACCCACGACCTGGGCGTGGCCGCAGACCGCGCCTCGCACATCGCGGTGATGTCGGAGGGCACCGTGGTCGAGCAGGGACCCACCCGCGAGATCCTGGGCGCCCCCGCCCACGCCTACACCCGCGACCTGCTCGCCGCCGCCCCCGCCCTGGCCGGGGAACCGCTGCGCCCGCGCCTCCCAGCGGGGCCGGAGGTGCTGCTCGCGGTGACCGGCCTGCGCCGCTCCTTCGACGGCACCACCGCCGTGGACGACGTGTCCTTCACCCTGACCAGGGGCCGCACGCTGGCACTGGTCGGCGAGTCCGGCTCCGGCAAGACCACCACCGCCCGGATGGCCGTCGGCCTGGAAACCCCGGACGCGGGCACGGTCACCTTCGACGGGGAGGACATCACCGCCGCGCGCGGGGAGCGGCTGCGCGCGCTGCGCCGCCGGTTCCAGCTCGTCTACCAGAACCCGTACGCCTCGCTGAACCCGAGGATGACCGTCGGCGACACCGTCGCCGAGCCGCTGCGCGCGTTCGGCGTCGGCGACCGGGCGAGCAGGCGCGAGCGGGCCGCCGAGCTGCTGGAACAGGTGGCGCTGCCCGCGTCGGCACTGCGCCGCAGGCCGGTCGAGCTGTCCGGCGGGCAGCGGCAGCGGGTGGCGATCGCCCGTGCGCTCGCGCTCAACCCCGACCTGGTGGTGCTCGACGAACCGGTGTCCGCGCTGGACGTGTCCGTGCAGGCGCAGATCCTCCGGCTGCTCGTGCGCCTGCAAGCCGAGCACGGGCTGACCTACCTGTTCATCACCCACGACCTGGCCGTGGTCCGGCAGGTCGCCGACGAGGTCGCGGTGATGCGGCGCGGTCGGCTGGTCGAGTCCGGCCCCACCGACGCGGTGCTCACCGACCCGAGCGCCGACTACACCCGCGACCTGCTCGCCGCCATCCCCGGCACGCGGGTCACCGCGAGCTGAGGTTATTCCCGATCCGCGCAACCGTCCCACCACCTGGCTGCCGGGGCGCCCGGCGCCCGCACCGGCGCACAATCGGCCAGGACGGACCGGAAGGAGATCCCGCATGACGACCCCTGCCCCCGGACCCCACCTCGCCGTCGCGCTCGACGGCGCGGGCTGGCACCCGGCCGCCTGGCGCGAGCCGCGGGCCCGGCCGGACGAGCTGTTCTCCGCCCGCTACTGGACCGACCTGGTCCGCGAGGCGCAGTCGGCCGCCCTGGACTTCGTCACCTTCGAGGACACCCTCGCGTTGCAGCGCGGCGGGTCCCCGGAGGCCACCGACCGGGTGCGCGGGCGGCTCGACGCCGTGCTCATCGCCGCCAGGGTCGCCCCGCTCACCGCGGGCATCGGTCTGGTGCCCACGGTGGTCACCACGCACACCGAGCCGTTCCACATCTCCAAGGCCATCGCCACCCTGGACTACGTCAGCACTGGCCGCGCCGGGGTGCGGGTCCGGGTGGGACGCCCGCACGAGTACCCGCACTTCGGCCGCCGCGACCCCGAGGAGGACCGCGACTCGCTGTTCGCCGAGGCCGCCGACTACGTCGAGGTCGTGCGCAGGCTGTGGGACAGCTGGGAGGACGACGCGGAGATCCGCGACGCGGCCACCGGCCGGTTCGTCGACCGGGAGAAGCTGCACTACATCGACTTCGAGGGTCCCAAGTTCTCGGTCAAAGGCCCGTCCATCACACCTCGGCCGCCGCAGGGCCAGCCGCTGGTCACCGCCCTGGCGCACGCCGAGATCCCGTACGAGTTCGCCGCGAAGTCCACCGACCTGGCCTACGTCACCCCGACCGACCGCACCGACGCCGAGCGGATCGCCACCCGCCTCGACGGCCTGCCGCACGTGTTCGCCGACCTGGTGGTGTTCCTCGACGACAAGCCCGGCGCCGCCGCCGACCGGCTCGCCCGGCTCGACGAGACCGCGGGCAAGGCCTACGCCTCCGACGCGCACGTGTTCACCGGCACCCCCGCCGAACTGGCCGACCTGCTGCTGGACTGGCACGCCGCGGGCCTCACCGGCTTCCGCCTGCGCCCCGGCGCCGTCCCCGACGACCTGACCGCCATCACCCGCGGCCTGGTGCCCGAACTGCGCGCCCGCGGCGCGTTCCGCTCCGGCTACGAGGCCGACACCCTGCGCGGGCTGCTCGGCCTGCCGCGCCCCGCCAACCGCTACGCGACCGCCTGAGGAGGACCGGTGACCGTCTCGCCGGAAGGCAAGCCCCGCAAGCAGATCCACCTCGCCGCGCACTTCCCCGGGGTCAACAACACCACCGTGTGGAGCGACCCGGCGGCGGGCAGCCACATCGACTTCCGCTCCTTCGTCCACCTGGCGCAGACCGCCGAGCGGGCCAAGTTCGACCTGTTCTTCCTCGCCGAGGGCCTGCGCCTGCGTGAACAGGGCGGCCAGATCTACGACCTCGACGTGGTGGGCCGCCCGGACACCTTCACCGTGCTGGCCGCCCTCGCCGCGGTCACCGACAGGCTGGGCCTGGCGGGCACGATCAACTCCACCTTCAACGAGCCCTACGAGGTGGCCCGCCAGTTCGCCTCCCTCGACCACCTGTCGGCGGGCCGGGCCGCGTGGAACGTCGTCACGTCGTGGGACGCCTTCACCGGCGAGAACTTCCGCCGCGGCGGATTCCTCCCCCAGGAGCAGCGCTACTCCCGAGCCGAAACGTTCCTGCGCACCACCTGGGAACTGTTCGACTCGTGGAAGGGCGACGAGGTGGTGGCCGACAAGGACACCGGCACCTTCCTCAGCGACCCGGCCGCGGGCGCGTTCGCCCACCGCAGCGAGCACTTCGACATCTCCGGCCGGTTCACCGTCCCGCGCAGCCCCCAGGGCCGCCCGGTCATCCTCCAGGCGGGCGACTCCGACGAGGGCCGCGAATTCGCCGCCGCCACCGCCGACGCCATCTTCAGCAGGCACGGCACCCTGGAGGCGGGCCAGGCATTCTACGCCGACGTCAAGGGCAGGCTGGCCAAGTACGGCAGGCAGGACCACCAGCTCAAGGTCCTCCCGGCGGCCACCTTCGTCCTCGGCGACACCGACGCCGACGCCGCGGAGAAGGCCGACGTCGTGCGCAAGCAGCAGGTCAGCCCGGCCACGGCCATCAAGTTCCTGGAACAGCTGTGGAACACCGACCTCAGCACCCACGACCCGGACGGCCCACTGCCCGCCTTCGACCCGGTCGTGGGGGAGAACACGGTGGCCAAGGGCCGGGCCAGCGTCCGGATGCACCGGGACCCGGTGGCCACCGCGCACGAGTGGCGGGCCCTGGCCGAGGCCAAGGGCCTCACCAGCCGCGAACTGATCATCGAGGTCACCGGCCGCCAGAACTTCATCGGCTCCGCGGAGACGATCGCCACCCGCATCAACGACCTGGTCCAGGCCGACGCTAGCGACGGCTTCATCCTGGTCCCGCACGTGACCCCCGGCGGCCTCGACGAGTTCGCCGACACCGTCGTCCCACTCCTGCAGGAACGCGGGGTCTTCCGGGCCGAGTACACGGGCGCCACGCTGCGCGAGCACCTCGGCCTCGACCAACCGTGAGCGGCTGCCGGGCCTGAGGTGCGGCGGGCGGAAGGTTCCGCGCTACCACGCGGAACCCGGTGGCCGGTACCGGTTGAGCGCGGGCGGGCGGTGCGGGCGGATCAGCGCTGGGGCCGCGCCCCGCCCGGCACCGCCCGCCCGGCGCGGATTGCTCGGGCGGGTGTGCGCGGGTGTGCGTGGTGGGTGCTGGATCCGGCGCTGACCGACGTGTGCCCGCCCCGCCGTCACCCCTTGCCCCGCACTGCCCCCACCCCTGCCCTGCCGCCGCGCGTTTTCGCTGTCTCTCCGTGCCCACCCTGCCGTGCCTCGCGTCGCAGCCGCCTCGCTGTCTCGCCGCGCCGCCCCGCATTGCCTCCGCCCCGCATTGCCCCGCTGTGCTGCACCCGGACCGCCGCACCGCCGTACTTCTCCACGCCGCGCCCCGCCGCCGCTCGCGCCGTGCTGCCGCCGCGCTGCCCGCCGGTGGCCGCCACCCCGTTCTGCCGCGCTGCGCTGCCGCCCACCCTGTTGCTTTGCCGCCGCCCCGCTGCGCTGCCCCATCGGGTGATGGCCGATGGCCGGGCCGCGTGGTGGTGCCGGGGGTGGGGGTGTCTCGTAGGCTACCGGTGGGTAGCGAGCGTGAGGAGTGGCGGCATGGTCGAATCGGGTCGGGCTCGGCAAGAGGCGATCTACCGGGCCGGTGTGTCCGGCACCCGACCCCGCGTCCCCACCGACGCCGCCGCGCTGCGGGCGGCCGCTCGGCGCCGCTGCTCGCGCAAGGCGTGGGCCTACGTCGAGGGCGGGGCGGGGGAGGGCGCGACCATGGCCGCGAACCGGGCGGCCCTGGACCGGTACGAGATCGTCCCCCGCATGCTGCGCGACGTCGCCGAGCGGGACACGTCCACCACCCTGCTCGGCACCCACCTCGCCGCCCCGCTGCTGCTGGCCCCCGTCGGGGCGGCGGGCCTGGTGGCCCGGGACGCGGACGTGCTGATCGGGCGGGGCGCGGCCGAGGCGGGGGTGCCGTACATCTTCTCCTGCCAGGGCAGCAGCCCCATGGAGCGCACCGCCGCCGCCATGGGCGACGCCCCGCGCTGGTTCCAGCTCTACTGGAGCCGCGACGAGGAACTGGTCGACAGCTTCCTGGCGCGGGCGGCGGCGATCGGGGCGGGCGCGGTGGTGGTCACCCTCGACACCACCATGCTCGGCTGGCGCCCGCAGGACCTCAACCTGGGCAGCCTCCCGTTCTTCCAGGGCATCGGCATCGCCCAGTACACCTCGGACCCCCGCTTCCGCGAGCTGGTCCGCGCCCGCACCGGCGGCCCGGCCCGCGACGTGAAGATCACCCCCGCCGCCGTGCGCACCCTGCTGTCCATCTCCCGCGAGCACCCCGGCCGCTTCCTGGACAACCTCCGCTCCCCGGTCCCGCGCGCGGCCGTGGAGACGTTCCTCGACGTCTACTCCAACCCGGCGCTCAACTGGGACCACATCGCAGGTCTGCGCGAGCGCACGAAGCTGCCCATCGTCCTCAAAGGAATCCTGCACCCGGACGACGCGCGCACCGCCGTCGACCTCGGTGTGGACGCCGTCATGGTGTCCAACCACGGTGGTCGGCAGGTCGATGGCGCCACCGCGTCCCTGGATGCGCTGGTGGCTGTGCGCAAGGCGATCGGGGCGGAGTACCCGGTGCTGCTCGACAGCGGTATCCGCACCGGGGCGGACGTGTTCAAGGCGCTGGCCCTGGGCGCCAACGCGGTGACCCTGGGGCGCCCGCACATCTACGGGCTCGCCGTGGGTGGCAGCGGGGGAGTGGCGGACGTGGTGCGCAACGTGCTGGCGGAGTTCGACCTGACCATGGGGTTGTCCGGGGTGGCTTCGCTGGAGGAGATCACCCCGGACACTGTGGTCTGCCGCTGAGCCGTGTCCTGCGCGAAGCTCGGGATCTGCGTGGTGGCGGGCGGTTGGTGGGGCGGTGGACCAGGCGTCGCGGCGAGTCGGTGCGACGACCACTTGCGCGCGACCGGCGCCTGCTGCCACCATTGCCGCATGTCGAGTCGAAAGGGCGCGTGCGCCCTGATCTCTTGAGTCGCCGGGCGCGGCGCAGGCCGCGTGCCGGGGGTTACCGGGTTTCGGAGCTGGTTCCCCGGATCGAGCAAGTCCGCCGGGAGTGGCTGGAGTACGCCTTCGCCACGGAGCCCGCGGACCGGTCCACCGCCGAGGCGGTCATCTCCGAGTTCTACGCCACCATCGGCAGACCGCCGCCCGCGTTCGAGTGGGTGGGTTCCCCCGCCGCGGTCCGCGCGGACATCGGTTCGGCGGCGGGTGATCGAGTCGCGGTCGAGTTCGCCACCCGGACCGCGCGGGTTCGCGACAGGCTCGAACGGGACCTGCGGCCGTGGGGCCTGCCGGGGGACCCCGGTGAGCGCACCGCCTGCCCGGCCACCGCGCAATCCTTTGTGGACAACATGGTGCACGGCGAGCTGCGCCGGGTCGTCCGCGAGGGTGTGGTGGCGGTGGTGGCCGCCGCGGCGGGCCGGTCGGCGGTGCGCTGGTACGGGCAGCACGACGCGGACTGGGTCGGCTGGCACGACGCCTGCGCGCGGCTGCTGGGCACCCGCCGGTCCCCGCGCGACGAGCACTTCCTCGCCCTGTGGACCACCCTCGCCCGCTCCTGCGGGTGGTGGTGGCCGCGCGAGGGCGTCTGCGTCGTGGCCGAGCGGCCCGAATCCGTGCACACCGAGGACTGGCGGCTGCACCGCGCGGACGGCCCCGCCCTGCGCTACCCCGACGGGTGGTCGGTGCACGCCTGGCGGGGGACCCGGGTGCCCGCCTGGGTGATCGAGGACCCCACCGCCGAGCGGATCAGCGCCGAACCCAACATCGAGGTCCGCCGCTGCGCCATCGAGAACATCGGCTGGGAGGCCTACCTCGACGACGCGGGCACGACCGTCGTCGGCCGCGCACCCGACCCCGGCAATCCCGGCTGCGAACTGCTCCTCTACGACCTGCCCCGCTGGGACCGCCCGTCGCGCCTCCTGCTGGCCGTCAACGGCTCGGTCGAGCGCGACGGCACCCGCCGCCGCTACGGCCTGCGCGTCCCGCCCTGGCTGGACGACCCGGTCGAGGCCGCCGCCTGGTCCTACGGCCTCACCGGTCCCCAGTACGCCCAGCTCCTCCGACGAACCTAGAGGTGATCACCGTGGAACTCGCACAGTTGCTCGACCGCACCGGCCTGACCGTCCTCGACCACCTGGAACTCCAGGTCGCCATCCCCGTCATCGACGGCCTGCAAGCCCAGGGCGACCTCATCGTCATCCCCCGCGCCCTGGTCCCGGTCGTCACCGAGAACCCCTGGGCCCGGTGGTCCCCCGTCCCCCGCGCGGGCGTGGAACTCGTCCGCGGCGCCAACGGTGCCAACCCGCACACCCTCACCGCCGACCAGGGCACCTGCGAGTGGACCCCCGACGTCCGTGAACCCCTGGGCCTGGCCATCGCGCTCATCCGCAACACCGCACCGGTCCACCTCGTCCACCCCGAACACGGCGGCACCGGCATCGCCCCCGGCGAGTGGGTCGTCCGCCGCCAGCAGGAACGCGGCACCGCCCGCTTCCGCTCGACCTCGACCCTCGTCTGCGACTAGGGAGCGTCCTGTGAGCCGTTGATCTGCTGGTCTGCCATTCGTGGATCGTGGTTGGTCGGGGTGCGGTGATGGATCGGGCGTGGGCTCCTCCACCTCGGACTGCCGATTCGAACGCCGACGAGTCACGAGCGCCGACCCCCGCCCGCCGGTCAACGCTCTCAGCGCGTTGCCCTTCGGCCCGGTGAGCCGCGTGCGGCCGTTTCAGCGGATGCGGTGGAAGAAGGCTTCCACCAGGAACCGGGCCATGGCGGTGAGGCGGTCGGGTGGGTGGGTCTCGGGGTCGTTGAGGACGAGCCTCCCGCCTTCTTGCATGGCGGTGAGCAGCAGGTGGGCGAGCAGGTCGACGTCGATCGCCTCGGCGTCGGGGTGGTCGCGGAGGAACCAGCGGGTGACCTCGGCGAATCGGGCGCGGATGGCGGCTTCGGCTTGTTGTTTGTACGTGCGAACCGGGGGCGGCATCCCGTCGACGGGCAGCAGGATGGAGCGCCAGCGCTGGGGGTTGGTGACCACGGCGGTGAAGAACCCGCTGGCGACGCGGGTGAAGGTGTCGACCGGGTCGGCGTCGGTGAGGTCGGCGGGCAGGGTGGCGGTGACCTGGGCGAGCGCGCGGTCGCCTTCGCGTCGCAGCAGGTCGCGCAGGATGTGGTTGGCGTCGCTGAACTGGCCGTAGACGACAGGGCGGGTCACACCCGCCGCTCTGGCGACGGCGTCGACGGACACGGCGGCCACACCCGCGGTGTTGATGATCTCCAGCGCGGTGTCGAGCAGTTGCTCCCGTCGCTGGTCCGGCGCCATGCGCGGCGCGTAGGGGCGCTTGCCGGGCGCTGCGGTCGATGTCATGCACGCGATCCTACCCTTGAAAAGCTACATGCCTGTAGCTACAGTCGCGTAGCAATAGCTCTGGGAGGCAGCGATGGATGACAGCACAACAAGACGCTTCTGCGTCATCGGCGCGGGCTATGCGGGCAACGGGCTGGCCAGGGCACTGAAACAGGCAGGCGTCCCGTACGACCAGTTCGAGGCGACCGGCGAGGTCGGCGGGAACTGGGCGCACGGGGTGTACGACTCGACGCACCTGATCAGCTCGAAGCGCTCGACGCAGTACATCGAGTACCCGATGCCCGCGCACTACCCGACGTTCCCGAGTCGGGCGCAGATGCTGGCCTACCTCAACGACTACGTCGACCACTTCCGGTTGCGCGAGCACATCGAGTTCGACACGGAGATCACCGAGGTCCGGCCGCTCGACCGCAGCGGGTCAGCGGGCTGGCGGGTCACGCTGTCCACCGGTGAACAGCGTGACTACGCCGGGGTCGTGGTGGCCAACGGGCATTACCGGGAGCGCAACACCCCCGCCTATCCGGGTGTGTTCACCGGGAGACAACTGCATTCCAAGGACTACACGCACCCCGCCGACCTCGGCGACGGCGGGCGGGTGCTGGTCGTCGGCGGCGGCAACTCGGCCAGCGACCTCGCCGTGGAGGCCGCGGCCACGTTCGGTTCCGCGGACATGTCGATGCGTTCGGGGTACTGGTTCATCCCCAAGACGATCTTCGGGATTCCCGCATCGGATTGGGATCGAGTGTGGCTGCCGATGCCGGTGCAGCGCTTGGGGTTCCGGCTGCTGTTGCTGCTTTCTTGCGGTCGCTACGAGCGCTACGGCCTTCCCGAGCCGAACCACCCGCTGTTCGCCAAGGACGTCACGGTGAACTCCTCGCTGATGTACGCGCTGCTGCACGGCAGGGTCCGGCCGCGCAGGGAGATCGCCCGGTTCGACGGCGCCACGGTCCACTTCGTGGACGGCACGAGCGGCCGGTACGACACCATCGTGTGGGCCACCGGTTTCCGCACCCGGTTCCCGTTCCTGGACGAGTCGATGTTCGTCTGGGAGAACGGCCAGCCGCTGCTGGTCGAGCACACCCTCGTGCCCCGGTACGCCAACCTCTACATCTGGGGCCTGGTCGCCCCGCGCTCCGGCGCCGGGAAGATCATCTCCATCGGTTCGGACTTCCTGGCTGAAGCCGTCGCGGCGCAACGGCTGTTCCCGGTCCCGTTGTCCGACCTGCTCGGCCGCCGCTTCCGGGCGCGGAGTTCGATCCTGGCAGGCTCGGCGGAGATCCTCGGCCGGATCAGATCGGCGCGCCGCGCCTTGCGCGGCCACGTCCGGCGGGCCCGGCTGCTCGGTGGCGGTCTGGCCGCCTGGGGCGCCTGCTGCGCCGCGCGGCCGCTGCCCGCCACCACATCCACCCACGGCAGGCACGTCACGGTTGGGAAGATCGAGGAGTTGCCCGCATGAGCCTGCCCCCACCGACACCGCGCAACCGCGCCGTGGTCACCGGCGCCTCCTCCGGCATTGGCGCCGCCCTCGCCGAGCAACTGGCCGCACGCGGGTACTCGCTGGTCCTGGTGGCCCGCAGGCAGGACCGGCTGCGGGAGCTGGCCACCCGGCTGAGCACCACGCACCGGGTCGAGGCCGAGGCGTACCCGTGCGACCTGGGCGACCGGGACGCCCGGGCGAAGCTGGCCGGGGAACTGGCCGCCCGCGACATCGCGGTGCTGTGCAACAACGCGGGCTTCGCCACCTACGGCCTGCTGTCCACCTTGGACCCGAAACGGGAGCGGTCGCAGGTGGAGCTGGATGTGGTCGCCGTGCACGAGCTGACCCTGGCGGTGTTGCCCGGCATGCTGGCGCGCAAGGCGGGCGCCATCCTGATCACCGGATCCACCGCGGGCAACCAGCCGGGCCCGAACAACACCACCTACGCCGCGTCGAAGGCGTTCGCAAACACCTTCGCCGAGTCCTTGCGGGCGGAACTGGCCGGTACCGGGGTCTCCTGCACGCTGCTCGCGCCCGGACCGGTGCAGACGGAATTCACCCGGGTCGCCGAGGTGCCCGCGGTGGACCGACTGGTGCCCGGAGCGCTGTGGGTGTCCGCCGAGACCGTTGCCCGGCAGGCGGTGGCGGGCCTGGCCGAGGACAGGCGGCGGGTCGTGCCCGGCCTGTTCGCCAAGGTCCAGACGCTGGGCGGCCTGTACAGCCCGCGCTGGATCAGCGCGGCCCTGCTGCGCGCCGTGTACCGGAGGGTGACATGAGCGACTGGGAACCCGATGCCCGCACCCAGGGCCGCGGCCTCATCTCGGACCTGCGCCGCGCGCTGACCCTGGCCCACCCACGCCGCACCCTGTACCGCGACGCGCACTATTTCGCCGCCACCGTCGAGGTCGACCCCGCCGGGATGACCCCGTGGCTACCGCCGGGAATCCGGCTCGCCGAACCCGCCGGGGCCGAGGTGTTCACCGCGTTCTTCCCCGACTGCAACTACGGCTCGGTCTACCACGAAGCAGGACTGTTCGTGCACGTCAAGGCGGGTCGCAAGACCGGCATCCACTGCCCGTGGATGATCCTCGACGACGACGTCGCGCTCATCCTCGGCCGCGAACTGCTCGGCTACCCGAAGAAGCTCGGCGAAATCGACTGGCACCTCGACGGCGACACCATCCACGCCGAGGCCCGCCGCCGCGGCAGCACACTGATCACCATGGGCGGCACACTGGGCGAGCACATCACTGAGCCGCCGCCCATCCTCGGCCGCCCGCACCGCAACGTCCAGGGCCTGATCGGGCCTGCACTGCCCCGGATCGTCGCGTTCACCCCCGCCGAGCACCCGATCGAGGTCCGCGAGGTCACCGGCTTCGAACTGCGCCTGGGCGGCTCCGAACGCGACCCGCTCGACCAGATGGGCCTCGGCCGGGTGATCCAGGCGCGACTGCACCGCGTCGACCTCTCCGCCGGACCCCCACCCGTCCCGCTGCGGCCGTTGACGCCGCTGTTCACCGCGACCCGCCTACGACCGAGAGTGCTCTGACATGACCACGAACCTGTCCGACCAGTTCACACTGCCCTGCGGCGCCGTACTGGCCAACCGCATCGCCAAAGCGGGGATGAGCGAACAACTCGCCGCCCGCGACGGCAGGCCCACCGATCGACTCCACCGCCTGTACGCCACCTGGGCCCGCTCGGGCGCGGGCCTGCTCATCACCGGCAACGTCATGATCAACCGCGATGGGCTGGTCGAGCCGCGCAACGCCATCCTGGATGACGACCGCGCGCCTGCCGAGTTCACGACCTGGGCCGACACCGTCCACGCCGGTGGTGCAGCGGTGTGGATGCAGATCAACCACCCCGGCCGGGTCGCCACCGTCCCGTTCACCCGCCGCCCCGTCGCACCCTCCGCCACCCGCGAACCCGTCCCGGGCTACAACCTGCGCAAACCCCGCGAACTCACGGCGACCCGGATCCAGGCACTGATCCGCTCCTACGCCCGGACCGCCGAACTCGCCGTCGCCGCGGGCTTCGACGGCGTGCAGATCCACGCCGCCCACGGCTACCTGCTCTCCCAGTTCCTGTCGCCACTGGCCAACACCCGCGACGACCACTACGGCCGCGACGCCGCGGGCCGCCGCCGCGCCCTGCTCGACACCGTGGCCGCCGTGCGCGCCGCCGTCGGCCCGCACACACCGATCTCGGTCAAACTCAACTCCGCGGACTTCCAGCACGGCGGTCTCACCACGGCCGAATCCCTCGACGTCGCCACCGCACTGGCCGACGCCGGGATCGACCTGCTGGAGATCACCGGCGGCAACTACGCCGAACCCGCCATGGAAGGCGTCCACCACACCGGCCGCGAAGCCTACTTCGCCGACTACGCCGCGAAGGTCCGCGAACGGACCCGGGTGCCGCTCATGCTCACCGGGGGCCTGCGCACCCGCGACACCATGGAACACCTCGTCCGCAGCGGCGCGGTCGACGTGATCGGCATCGCCCGGCCCATGGCGTTCGTCCCCGACTACCCGGCCCGCATCTTCGCCGGAGAACTAGAACCCCTCCTCCCCCGGGGTCCGCGACCGATCGGCTACCGGCCACTGGACGGATACCTCCAACTCGCCATCCACAACGCCCAGTTCCACCGCATCGCCGCCGGACGCACCCCGCACACCCGCGCCGGGATCGGCACCGTACTCCGCGCGCTCACCACGATGTCGGCCGCCATGGCCAGCCAGGCGGTGCTGCCCCGATGACCATCGACACCGCACAGCCTGCCGCCGCACGCGACATCACACGCGGCGCGGCTGCCAGGTCCTCGCACCCGGTCGCCGACCGCGCCTCCGCCTTGGCGCCGATCCGGGCGGGACAACAACGGTCCGATCACCGCCCACGCCTTGGCCGTCACCTCACCACGGCCAACCATGATCCACCCACTCGGGCACCACCGACAAAACCCCGGGCTTCGAGGACATGGCCTGGGACCTACTCGCTGGTGTAGCGGAGGTCCACGTGGGCGCCCTGGCAGGCGTCCTGGTCGGTCGGCTTGTCGCGGAAGCCGACCGAGGCGCCGGAGAACGGCACGGTTTCGCCCGGTGCCAACACCTTCCCGATCGGCATCCTCGGTGCGACCAGCACGTAGTCGCTCGCGTCGCACGGGCCGGGGCGGGCGGTGGGGGACTTGGTCACGGCGGAGATGCGCACCGTGACCGCGACCACCACCGTGCTCTCCCGGGCGTGGTTGGTGATCTCGGCGGTGATCGCCCCGGGAGGGATGCCGGGCGCCAGACCGGTGTTGGTCGACGTCTGGGTGATCGTCAGCGCGCAGTCGGTGGCGACCGCCTGCCGGTTGTCGGTCGCCACCAGCCCGAGCAGCAGCAGGGGCAGGGCGACCAGCGCCACCCGGCCGCGGGTTGTCGCGATGAGCAGGACCCCCACCGCGATCGCCGAGGCGCCGAGGGCGAGCAGCAGCGCCACCGGGGCGCCGGTGGTGGCCAGCGGGACCGCGCAGGTCATGGCCGCACCTCAGATCGACTGGAGCGCCGCGGTCGCGGAGGTCAGTCCGGGCGACGCGGCGGTGAGGACGGATGTGGTGTTCAGCAGGTAGAAGGGGCTGAAGGTAGTCGACGCGCTCGACACCTCGGCGCCGTGCGGGATGGTGAGGGTGGTCGGGTTCGTGCTGCCGGTCGTGGTGGTCAGGGTGACCACCACGTCGGGGCCGTGGTTGACCACCGGGGTCCCGCTGCTGTCGGTGAGGGTGATCCTGGCGGTGAAGGTGCCCGCGCTGAGCAGGAACAGGCAGCGGGTGTAGGTGAGGGCGAACCGGGTGCCCCCGCTGCCCGTGCACACCGTCGTCGACGGCTCGCTCCACGCCAGCCGCGTCGGGGCGGCCACGGTGGTGAACGGGGTGCTCACCGCCGGGGTGAGGCCGGGAGCGGTGGCGGTCAGCGTGTACGTGCCCACGGTGTCGACCGAGCAGGCGGTGAACGTCGCCACGCCCGCCACCGCGGCCTTGGGGGCGCAGGCCAGGGTGGCGCCCGCCGGGGTGGTCAGGGCCTGCGACACCGTGACCGCGGCGGTGGTCACCGGGTTGCCGCCCGCGTCCTGCACCTGCACCACGGGTTGGTCGTGGAACGGCCTGCCCGCGAAGGACGTGCCGGGGGAGGTCGTGAAGGCCAGCTTCGCCGCCGGGCCCGCCGTGACGGTGAACGCCGAGCTGGTCGCCTGGGTGAGGCCCGCGCTGGTGGCGAGCAGCGCGTAGCCGGTGGCCGCCTTGTCGATCGACAGCCCGGGGAAGGTGGCCACACCGCCGGAGTCGGTGGTCGCCGTCGTGGTGCCGGACAGCGTGCCGCCGTTCGGGTTCGCGCCGAGGGCGATGGTGACCGGCGTGCCCGCCACCGGCACGGCCACCCCGGTCGACGTCTGCACGGTCACCCTCGGGGACGGGGTGATCGACGCCGTTGACGCCACAGTGGACGGTTGGGTGGTGAAGGCGAGCCTGGTCGCGGTGGACACCACCACCGGCCCGCTCGGGGCGCTGGTGGCCGTCCAGGAGCGGTGGAGCGCGACGACGCGGTAGGTGTGGGTGCCCGCGGGGACGGCGGTGTCGGTGCACGAGGTGCCGGTGACCGGCGCGGTCGCACCGCTGCCGCAGGCCGCCGCGGTGGTGGTGCCGGTGGTGCGGGTGACGAGGTAGCCGGTGGGGCTCGGGGTGCCCGTCGAGGCCGCCCACGACACCGCGACCGCGGCGGGGCCGGTGAGGCGGGCGGTGACCGCGGTCGGCGGGGCGAGGGTGGCCGTGCTGCCCGCGGCCGTGGCGCTGCCGGTCGCGGACCAGTGCGCCGACGCCGGGGGCGCGGCCACCAGCAGCCCCGCCGCCAGTGCGGTCAGGAACCCGACCGCGACCGGGAGCCTGCGCATCCGGGCACCCTTCCCCACTCGACTGGTCAGCTTGCGACGAAGCGGAGCGGGACGGTGGCGTTCTTGCAGCCGTCCTGGTTGGACGGCAGGTTGTTCATGGTGATGGTCACCGTGCCGTTGCGGACCCCGGCGGGCTCGACCTCGCCGTAGGTGACGGTCGGGGTGCCGACGCTGTAGTCCGCCGCCGAGCAGCCCGCCACCGAGGTCCACGCGGACCCGTCGGCATTGGCCACGGTGACCGCCACGTTCGCCAGGTTCTGCGCCCCGGTGCCCGGGTTGGTCACGGTGAACGCCACCGTCTGCGTCGGTCCGCCCGGGCTCAGCGGGCCTCCGGTGGCGGTCGAACTCGCCACCACGAAGGCGGAGCTGGTCCCGGTCGTCGCCGATCCGCTGCCGGTGCCGGTCGAGCTCCAGTAGGCGTAGGCGACACCGCCCGCCAGCGCGAGCACGGCGACGATCGCGGCGGTGACGAGCGCGCGCTTCTTGGTCGAGTGGTGGGTCATCCGGAACTCCTGGGTGTGTCCACGCTGGACGGCGGCGGTTCCCGTCGCGGTCATGACGAACGGATCGTCACGGTGGGCTTATCGCCATTAGTCGCTACGGGTTAACCATCCACTCGCGGGTTCACTCTTTAGTGTCTACTGTAATCGGAGGCTGTTGATGTTGGGCGGCAATGGGTTCCGCAGGTCGGGGGTCGTTTTCCAAGCTCAAACCCCTCCTGGCGCGGCCCTCCCCGACGACCACCGGGTGCACCGGCACACCCAACTCGTCGGCGAAGGCCCACAGGTCCCGCGCCCCGCGCGGATCGCCCTGCCGGGCGGCGGTGTTGCCCAGCCCGGTCAGCGCCCGCGCCCGCTCGTACCGGCTGCCCGCCAGCTCGGCGAGGTCCGCCGCCTCGGTGTAGCGCAGCCGCGCGTCCGCCAGGTCCCCGGCCCGGTAGGACACCCACGCCTGGCAGGTCAGCCCCATGACCGCGTCCACCGGGAGCTGGGCGGACTCCCTGGCCTCCGCGGCGTGCTCGCGGGCCTCGTCGAAGCGGTCCAGCGCGGTCAGCGCCAGGGCCAGCCCGCGCAGCGCGATCACCGCGTTGCGGGTGCGCCCGGTCCGCCGGTACACCCCGAGGGCGATCCCCAGGTCGCGCACCGCCGCCTCCGCGTCGCCCTGGTAGAGCCGCACCCAGGCCAGGCTCGACAGGGCGTCGACCTCGCCGCGCCGGTCGCCCGCCGCGGCGAAGGCCGCCCCGGCCCGCTCGTGGCAGTCCACCGCCAGGTCCAGCTCGCCCAGTTCGACGTGGGCCATGCCCAGGTGGTTCAGGACCATCCCGGTGGCGGCCTGGTCGTCCTCGGCGCGCGCGGTCTCCAGGGCCACCCGGTGGGTGGAGATCCACGGCTCGAACAGCTTCTCCCGGAAGAAGAACGCGCGCAGCACCACCGCCAACTGCCAGCAGCGCCGGTCGCCCGCGGCCAACGCGGTCACCCCGACCAGGGTCCGCCAGTGCAGGCGCAGCCACTCCAGCGCCCCATCGGCGTCGAGGAACGGCACCGACGGGGGCCGCGGCGCGTCGACGGGCGGGCGGTACCGGTGCGGTTCCAGGAGTTCGTCGGCCGCCACCAGCGTGCCCAGCGCGTGGTCGACGAGCCGGGAGGTGGCCGCCCGCTGTTCCCCGGGTTCGACCGAGGGCGGCGCGTGGCGCAGCAGGAACGCGCGGACCAGGTCGTGCACGGTCAGGTCGCCGTCCTCGGCGCGGGTGAGCAGGTGCGTGTCGTGCAGCCGGTCGATCGTGGCGTCGAGGTCGCCGACGGCGGCCCCGGCCAGCGCCTCGGCCGCGGCGGTGGTGATCGTGCCCTCCGGGTGCAGCGCCAGCAGGCCCAGCAGGTGCCGCTGCTCGGCGGGCAAGCCCTCGTGGGAGACCAGGAACGCCGCCGCGACGCTGCGCTCGCCGTCGTCGAGGGCGGCCAGCCGCGACGACTCCCGGTCCAGCCGGTCGAGGAAGCGCGCCGCCGACCACCCGCCGCGGGCGAACCGCGCCGCGGCGATCCGCACGGCCAGCGGCAGCCGGTCGCAGCGGTCGACGATCCGGGCCACCGCCCGGTCGTCGGCGGGCCCGCCCTCGCCCGCCACCGCGCGGAACAGCCCGATCGCCTCCGACCGCGCCAGCACGCCCAGCGGCAGGTGCCAGGCGTCGTCCAGCGCGGCCAGCCTGCCGCGGCTGGTCACCAGCACCCGGCACCCCGGCGCGTCGGGGAGCAGCGGGCGCACCTGGGCGGCGGTGCGCGCGTTGTCCAGCACCAGCAGGACCCGCCTGCCGCGCAGCGCCCCGCGCAGCAGACCGGTCCGGCTCTCGGCGTCGGCGGGCACCCGGTCGGCGTCCACCCCCAGCAGCGACAGCAGCCGGTGCGCGGTCTCGCCCGGCCCCGCCTCCTCCGCGCCCGGGGTGTGCCCGCGCAGGTCGGCGTAGAGGCACCCGTCGGGGAAGTCCGGCTCGGCGGTGCGCGCGGCGAGCACGGCCAGCGCGGTCTTGCCGACGCCCGCGAGCCCGCTGATCACGCAGACCCGCACGGTGTCCTGCCTGCCCAGCACGGCGGCCAGGGTGGACAGCTCGGCCGCCCGCCCGACGAAGTGCCGGGTCGGGGCGAGCGGCGCGGGCAGCCCGGTCCACCGCGCCCCGTCGACCGGTTCGGAGATCAGGGTCGACAATTCACCCCGCGCCCCGAGTTCGCGGTCGCACGCCCGCGCCAGCGCCGGGGTCGGCCGGGACCGGCCGTTCTCGATCTTGCTCAGATAACCCTTGGTGAAATGGATGGCCTCGGCCAGCGAGGTCAGCGACATGCCCGCGGACTCGCGCCTGCGTCGTAACTCGGAACCGAAATCCGTCATCTTCCAACCTCTCCGGGGCACGGGACGGTCCGCCGCCCGGTCCCCGGCCGGGAGGCCGGGGACCGGGCGCCGGGACTAGCCGATGAGCGTGGCCAGCAGGTCCAGCAGGGGGATGATCACGTGGGTGTGCATGGTCTTGTCCTCTCGACGACCGCGGTGCCCGGGCGCCTTCGCGGGGGGCGCCGATTCCGCGGGGGGTGGTGACCAATCGACTGGTGTGGCAATCGTCAGGTCGCGTCGAGAGGAAAAGAAGGCGTTTCACGTTGACTGTCGCGGCGGTGTCCGGGAAACCGACTCCACCGGTGCTGTTTCCCATTCTGGGAAACTCGGGAAACCCATCGGCGAATCTTCTGGCCGGCCGAGGGCGCTCGGTACACTGCACGTCCGAAGTCTGCCGACCAGAGGTGGCCGCGTGCGCGAACCCGGGAACAGCCGACCCGACCGGACCAAGGCGCTGGGGGACGAGCTGAAGCTCCTGCGCCGCGGCTTCGGGGTGAACGACCCCAAGCTGCCGGAGACCATCGGACCCTTGCTGCGCCAGGTCTGCGGGGTCCAGGACACCGACCCGCAGTGGACCGCCAGGGAGCGTATCCACAACACCCTGGTCAAGCTGGTCAACCGGCTCCCGGAGCCGCACCGCGCGATCGCCAGGGTGGCGCTCGGGTTCGACAGCGAACCCGGCCTGCGCTACACCGAGCGGCTCCGGGCGCTGGAGCAGCGGTTCGAGCGCGACACCCGCACGATCCAGCGCCGCAGCAACAACGCCATCTACTACCTCGCCGAGTGCGCCGCGGAGGAACAGGCGGCAGGCGGGCCGCGGCGGCGACCCGGGCCGCCGTGGCACACCGTGGCGCTGCGGACCAGCCTGGTGCTCGACGGTTCGGGGGTGGAGGTGACCGAGACCCGGCGGATCGTCAGCCACCTCGACGGCCTCAGCGAGATCGAGCACTCGGTGACCGTGCTGCCGCCCACCGGCACCGCGGAGGGGCCGCTCGACCTGGCCACGGTGGGCATCCGCGCCGTCTCCGGCGGCGACGTGCTCTCCCCCCGGCTGCACGGCCGCAACCGCGCCGTGTTCATCCTGCGCCCGCCCGAGCCGCTGGACGAGGGGGCCGAGCACGAGTTCGAGTTCCGCGTGGCCGTCCCGCAGATGTCCCCGCTGTACGTGTGCACCCCGACCTACCCGTGCGACACGTTCACCCTGCACGTGAAGTTCGACCGCCCGCCGACGGCGGTCTGGGTGGTCAACGGCGACCTCGCCACCGAGGCGGACGACCCGACCCTGCCGCGCGAGACCGTCCGACCGGACGCCTCCGGCGAGGTGCGGCACGTCTTCGAGGACCTGGAGCCCTACCGCTCCTACGGCCTGCTCTGGCGGCCGGTCGCGGACTGACCTCACCCCCGCCGCCCGATCCCCTCCACCAGGCCCGCCAGCCGCCGCAGCGGCGCGGGCAGCCTGGCCAGCGCCACGCCGACCGCGGCGACCGCCCCCCACCGCCCGGGCTGCCCGCCGAACGCGCGCCGGGCCTCGTCGAGCAGCGGGCGGGCC
>NZ_JAJCXD010000138.1:0-1446 GCF_021056305.1 Actinokineospora sp. PR83 | reverse complement strand
ATCGCGATCGTCGGCATGGCCTGCCGCTTCCCCGGCGGTGTCGGCAGCCCCGAGCAGCTGTGGCAGCTTCTCGTCGACGGCGGCGACGCGGTCGGCCCGTTCCCCCGCGACCGCGGCTGGGACCTCGACTCGCTGTTCCACGACGACCCCCACCACCTCGGCACGACCTACGTGCGCGAGGGCGGCTTCCTGGCCGACGCCACCGGGTTCGACGCCGACCTGTTCGGCGTGTCCCCGCGCGAGGCGCTGGCGATGGACCCGCAGCAGCGGCTGCTGCTGGAGACCTCGTGGGAGGCGCTGGAGCGCGCCGGGCTCGACCCGCGCGGGGTGCGCGGCAGCGCCACCGGGGTGTTCGTCGGCACCAACGGGCAGGACTACCTGTCGCTGATCACCAACTCCGCCGAGCCGGTCGACGGGCACATCGCCACCGGCAACGCGGCCAGCGTCGTCTCCGGGCGGGTGTCCTACGCCTTCGGCCTGCAAGGCCCCTCGGTCACCGTCGACACCGCCTGCTCGGCCTCGCTGGTCGCCCTGCACCTGGCCGCCCAGGCGCTGCGCTCCGGCGAGTGCGACACCGCGCTGGCAGGCGGGGTCACCGTCATGTCGACCCCCGGCGCCTACGTCGAGTTCGCCCGCCAGCGCGGCCTGGCCGCCGACGGCCGGTGCAAGCCCTTCGCCGCCGCCGCGGACGGCACGGGCTGGGGCGAGGGCGTCGGCGTGCTGGTCGTGCGCAGGCTCTCCGACGCCCTGCGGCGCGGGGACGAGGTGCTGGCCGTGCTGCGCGGGTCGGCGGTGAACTCCGACGGCGCCTCCAACGGCCTCACCGCCCCGAACGGGCCCGCCCAGCAGCGGGTCATCCGGGCCGCGCTCGCCGCCGCGGGCCTCGACGGGTCCGATGTGGACATGGTCGAGGCGCACGGCACCGGCACCGCCCTCGGTGACCCGATCGAGGCCCAGGCGCTGCTCGCGACCTACGGTGCCGACCGCGCCGAACCGCTGTACCTGGGCTCGGTGAAGTCCAACCTGGGGCACACGCAGGCCGCCGCGGGCGTCGCCGGGGTGATCAAGGCGGTGCTGGCGATGCGGCACGGGGTGATGCCCGCCAGCCTGCACGTCGACGCCCCCACCCCGCACGTCGACTGGACCAGCGGGGCCGTGGAGGTGCTGGCCGAGGCCCGCCCGTGGCCCGAGCGGGACCGGCCGCGCCGCGCCGCGGTGTCCTCCTTCGGCGTCAGCGGCACCAACGCCCACGTCGTGCTGGAGCAGGGCCCCGCGCCCGAGCCCGCCACCTCGGCGCAGCCGCCCGCCGTGCTGCTGCCGCTGTCCGCGGGGACGGCGGCGGGGGTGGCCGAGCAGGCCGCGCGGCTGCGCGCCGCCCTCGCGGAGGGCTTCTCGCCGGTCGACGTCGCCGCGACCCTGGCCGGGCGCGCCGCGCTCGCGCACCGG
>NZ_JAJCXD010000137.1:0-3301 GCF_021056305.1 Actinokineospora sp. PR83 | reverse complement strand
GTGCTCGACGAGCTGACCCGCGACCGCGAGCTGTCGGCGTTCGTGCTGTTCTCCTCGGCCTCGGCCACCTTCGGCGCGGCGGGCCAGGGCAACTACGCCGCGGCCAACGCCGAGCTCGACGCGCTGGCCCGCGCCCGCCGCCGAGCCGGGCTGCCCGCCACCTCGATCGCCTGGGGACCGTGGGCCGAGGACGGCATGGCCGCGGGCCTCGACGGCCGCTTCGGCCGCGGCGGCCTGGCCGCGCTCGACCCCGACCGCGCGCTGGCCGCCCTGGCCCGCTGCGCCACCGGGGCGGACCCGGTGGTCACCGTGGCCGACGTGGACTGGCCGCGCTTCGCCGCGGCGTTCACCGCGGTCCGGCGGGGCAGGCTGCTCGACGCCCTGCCCGAGGCGCGCGCGACCCAGGCCGCCGCGCCCGCCCGGGTCCCCGACCTCGCCGCCCGGCTCGCCGGGGCCGCCGACCGCGAGCACGTGGCGCTGGAGGCCGTGCGCGAGGCCGCCGCCGCCGTGCTGGGCCACCCGTCGGTCGACGCCGTGCCCGCGGACAAGTCCTTCCGGGACCTCGGGTTCGACTCGCTGACCGCGGTGGAGTTCCGCAACGTGCTGGGCGCGGCCGGGCTGGCCCTGCCCGCCACGGCCGTGTTCGACCACCCCACGCCGCGCGCGCTCGCCGCCTTCGCGGTGGGGCAGCTCAGCTCCGCGGGCCTGCCCGCGCTGCTGGCCGAGCTGGACCGCATCGAGTGCGACCTCGGCGCCGCGGCCGCCGACGCCCTCGACCGGGCCAGGGTCGCGGTCCGGTTGCGCGGCCTGCTCGACGCGTGGACCGGGGCGGGCGCGACCGACGAGCGCGACGAGGACGAGGCCGTCCTGTCCCTGGACTCCGACGACGAGCTGTTCGCCCTCATCGAGCGCAACCTCGGCCAGGAGTGAGCGGGCGGACGAGGCGGAACAGCGGGCCCCGGCCCTGGCGCGGAGCACTGCGGACGCTCGCGCCGGGGCGTCGGGGCCCGCTCCCCGAGGGGGTGGCGTCAGCCCGTCTGTCGTAGTGCCGGGTGGGTGGCGGGTTCGTGGAACACGCTTAGGGGTGCCCTCGGGGCAGGTAGGGGTGGGTACCCCACAGGGGGCGGAGAAGGGCGGGCACCTAGGGGTTGTCGGTGCATGTCGCCGTCCATAGTGTTGGCGGCTGCTGGGATCCAACGATGTGGTCGTGTCGAGCCGTAGTGCGTGATCCGGCTGTTCCGCGGAGGTGTCGCCAGTCTTGTCGAGCGAGAACAAGCTCCGTGACTACTTGAAGTTGGTCACGGCAGACCTGCAGCGTGCGCGCAAGCAGTTGCGCGACCAGCGCGACGCGCTCACCGAGCCGATCGCCGTCGTCGCGGCGGCGTGCCGGTTCCCCGGCGGCGTGCGGTCCGCAGAGGACCTGTGGGACCTGGTCGCCGCGGGGTCGGACGCGCTGCGCCCGTTCCCGGTCGACCGCGGCTGGGACCTCGACGCGCTGCGCACCACCTCGCTCGCCCACGAGGGCGGCTTCCTCGACGCGGCAAGCGCCTTCGACGCCGACCTGTTCGGCATCTCCCCGCGCGAGGCCGTCGCGATGGACCCCCAGCAGCGCCTGATGCTTCAGGTGTGCTGGGAGGCGTTCGAGCGGGCCGGGCTCGACCCGCGCGGTCAGCGCGGCGAGCGCGTCGGCGTGTTCGCGGGCACCAACGGGCAGGACTACGCGACGCTGGTGCTCGACTCGCCCGCGGAGTCCTCGGGCTACCTGGCCACCGGCAACGCCGCGAGTGTGCTGTCGGGCCGCATCTCCTACTCGTTCGGCCTCGAAGGCCCCGCGGTCACGGTGGACACCGCGTGCTCGTCGTCCCTGGTCACGCTGCACCTGGCGGTGCGCGCGCTGCGGGCAGGCGAGTGCTCCCTGGCGCTGGCGGGCGGCGTCACGGTCATGGCCACCCCCAACGGCTTCGTCGAGTTCTCCCGCCAGCGCGGCCTGGCCGCCGACGGCCGCTGCAAGGCATTCGCCGAGGCCGCCGACGGCACCGGCTGGGGCGAGGGCGCAGGCGTCCTCCTGCTGGAGCGATTGTCCGACGCCCGGCGCAACGGGCACCCCGTGCTGGCGCTCGTGCGGGGTTCGGCGGTCAACCAGGACGGCGCGTCCAACGGGCTCACCGCCCCGAATGGACCGTCCCAGCAGCGCGTCGTGCTCCAGGCGTTGGAGGACGCGCGCCTCGGCGTGGCCGATGTGGACATGTTGGAGGCGCACGGCACGGGCACCTCGCTGGGTGACCCGATCGAGGCGCAGGCGTTGCTGGCGACCTACGGCCAGGGTCGCACGGAGCCGCTGTACCTGGGGTCGGTGAAGTCGAACATCGGTCACACCCAGGCCGCCGCGGGTGTTGCCGGGCTCATCAAGGCGATCGGCGCGCTGCGCCACGGCATCCTGCCCAAGACGCTGCACGTGGACGCGCCGTCGTCGCACGTGGACTGGTCTGCGGGCGCGGTCGAGCTGCTGACGGAGTCGCGGCCCTGGCCCGAGGTCGACCGGAGCAGGCGCGCCGCGGTGTCGTCGTTCGGCGTGAGCGGCACGAACGCGCACGTCATCCTCGAACAGGCCCCGGAAGCCGAGCCCGCCACGCCCGCCGGGGCGGTGCCCGCGGACATCGTGCCGTGGGTGCTGTCGGGGCGCACCGAGGCCGCGCTCGTCGCTCAGGCCCAGCGGCTGCTCCCGCACACCGACCTGGGTGTCGCGGATATCGCGCGCACCCTCGCCCGCCGCGCGGCGCTCGACCAGCGGGCCGTCCTCGTCGGTGACCGCGAGCAGTTGGCCGCCGCCCTGTCCGCGCTGGCCGAGGGCGGAACGCACCCCGCGCTCGTGCGCGGCGTGGCGGGCGACCCCGGCCGGACTGTGTTCGTCTTCCCCGGTCAGGGTTCGCAGTGGGTCGGCATGGCCCGCGAGCTGGCCGACCGTTCTTCGGTGTTCGCCGACCGGCTCGCGGAGTGCGAGACCGCGCTGAGCGCCTTCACCGACTGGACGCTGTCGGCTGCCCTGGGCGATCCGGAGCTGATGGCGCGGGTCGACGTGGTGCAGCCCGCGTTGTGGGCGGTGATGGTGTCGTTGGCCGAGGTGTGGCGGTCGTGGGGTGTTGAGCCGTCTGCTGTGGTGGGTCACTCGCAGGGTGAGATTGCGGCTGCTGTGGTTGCGGGTGTGCTGTCGTTGGAGGACGGTGCCCGGGTTGTGGCGTTGCGGTCGCGGGTGTTGCGCCGGTTGGCCGGTCGCGGCGGCATGGTGTCGGTGGCACTGCCG
>NZ_JAJCXD010000136.1:1872-38380 GCF_021056305.1 Actinokineospora sp. PR83 | reverse complement strand
CCCCGGAGGGAGGCCGTTGTCGCCTCGGGGGGTGTCCGCTCCGGACACCGCCGTGGGGTTCCGGACACGGCACCCCACGGCTTCTGTTCCGTCACAACGCTTTCGCGCGTCGGGAACGCGCCGGGTCAGCAGCCCATCTCGCGGTAGTCGCGCCAGAACTGCGCCGCGGTCAGCACCGACAGCCCATTGCGGCCGAACACCAGGAAGTCCGATGGTCGGACCTCCCCGATCAGCCCGCCGTCGCGCAGCACGCCCACCGCGACGTCCTCGCGCCACTCCACGGAGAACTCCGCGCGCACCTTGCCCTCCGCGCGCAGCGCCGCCACCCACCGCCGCATCTCCCACAGCAGCGAGGGGTCGTCGTAGGCCACGGCCCGCACCGGCGCCGCCCACGGCTGGTAGACCCGCACCGCCCCCTTCGACCCGCCGGAGATCGGGTCGCTCGTCCTGTCACTGGTCCGGCCACTCGATTTGATCATCCCCACCGCACGACACTACCATCGATTCGAACACGCGTTCGAGTGCTGTGGTGCTGTGCGTAGAGTCACGGCGAGGAGGACCTCAACGGGGTCTCAGCGACCACGGGATACGGTGACCCCCGAAACCGGGTGGGGAGTGGCCGACATGGTGACCATGGGCAAAAGCGCGCTGACGTGGGTGCGCAAGACGATGGCGCGCGCTGTGTTGAAGCGCGTTGGCCCGCGGGCGCTGTCCTTGCTGCCCGACAACCTGCTGCTGCCGCTGCGCCGCGACGACCTCGAACCGGTGACCGAACTCGACGAACTCGCCGACCAGGCGCCGCTCAGCCTGCTGCCCGCCCCGTTCGGGGTGCGGCTGTGGCTGGTCACCGGCTACGACGAGTGCAAGCAGGTGCTGGCCGACAGCACCGGCTTCAGCAACGACTTCTCCCACCTGGGCAAGATCCTGGAGCTGGAGCAGAACCCCGGCGGCCTGGGCTTCGCCGACCCGCCGGTGCACACCCGGCTGCGCAAGGTCCTCACGCCGGAGTTCACCATGCGCAGGCTGTCGCGGCTGGCCCCGCGCATCGACGAGATCATCGCCGACTGCCTCGACGACATGGCCGCCGCCGACGGCCCGGTCGACCTGGTGGAGAAGTTCGCGCTGCCGATCCCGTCGCTGACCATCTGCGAGCTGCTCGGCGTCCCCTACGCCGACCGCGAGGAGTTCCAGCGGCTGGCCGAGGCGCGGTTCGACCTGTTCGGCGGCGCGGGCGCGGGCTTCGGCCACATCTCCGAGTCGCTGGCCTACCTCAAGCGGGTCGTGCAGCAGCAGCGCGAGCAGCCCGGCGACGGCCTCATCGGCATGATCATCCGCGAGCACGGCGACGAGGTGGACGACGACGAGCTGGCTGGCCTGGCCGACGGCGTGCTCACCGGCGGCTTCGAGACCACCGCCAGCATGCTCGCCCTCGGCGCCCTGGTGCTGCTGCGCGACGACAAGACCGCCGCACTGCTGCGCGAGGACGACAGCGCCATCAACCCGTTCGTCGAGGAGATGCTGCGCTACCTGACCGTGGTGCAGGTGGCGTTCCTGCGCTTCGCCCGCAAGGACATGGTCATCGGCGGTCAGACCGTCCTGGAGGGCGACGTGGTGGCGTGCTCGCTGAACGCGGCCAACCGCGACGAGTCCGCCCTGGGCGCGGGCATCCGGCAGTTCGACCCGACCAGGGCGCCCAGCGCGCACGTGGCCTTCGGCTTCGGCGCGCACCGCTGCATCGGCGCCGAACTGGCCAAGATGGAGCTGCGCGCGGCCTACCCCGCACTGGTCCGCCGATTCCCCGACCTGCGCTTCGACCCCACCGCGGGTCCGCTGTCCTTCCGCGAGACGTCCATCGTCTACGGCGTGGAATCCATCTCCGTCCTCACCTGAGAACCCTGCGGATCACCTGAAGAACCCCCGCCGCACCCTGCGCGGTGGGGGTCGGCCGCGCCATGCTCGGGGGCATGACCGCACTGGACGACCGCGCCGCGGTGCGCAGGCTGCTCGACCGGTTCGGCTTCGGCCCGCGCCGGGGCGACCTCGACCGGGGGTTCGCCGAGACCCTCGACCGGCTCCTGGCGCCCGCCGCCCCGGTCACCGCCCCGGACCTGCCCGCCCCGGAGCGGCCGGGCGGGAACCAGGAGGCCAAGGAGCGCGCCAACGCCGCCCGCGCCGACCAGGAGGAGCAGCTCGCGGTGTGGTGGCTCGACCGCATGGTGGCCGAGCCGACCGCCACCGAGCGGCTGACCTGGTTCTGGCACGGCCACTTCGCCACCAGCGAGCAGAAGGTGCGCAGCCCCCGGGCCATGCTCGCGCAGAACCGGACCTTCCGCGCGCACGCCCTCGGTTCCTTCACCGACCTGGCGGACGCGCTCGTCGTCGACCCGGCGATGCTGCTGTGGCTCGACGGCAACGACAACACCGCGGCGGCGCCGAACGAGAACCTGGCCCGCGAGTTCATGGAGCTGTTCGCCCTGGGCATCGGCCACTACACCGAGGGCGACGTCCGCGAGGCCGCCAGGGCGCTCACCGGCTGGCGCGTCACCCGCGACCAGGACGCGGCCCGGTTCACCGACAAGCGGCACGACCGGTCGGCGGTGGCGCTGTTCGGCCGGACCGGCCCGCTCGACGCCCCCGGTTTCGTGGCCGCGGTGCTGGCCCGCCCGGAGTCGGCCGGGTTCGTGGTGGGGCGGCTGTGGTTCCGGCTGGTGTCGTCGTCCCCGCCCCCGGCCGACGTCCTCGACCGGCTCACCGCCGCCTACGGCCCCGGCCGCGACATCGCGGCCACCCTGCGCGCCATCGCCGCCGAACCCGCCTTCCGCGACTCGGCCACCACGCTGGTCAAGCAGCCGGTGGAGTGGCTGGTCGGGTTGCTGCGGGCGGTCGACGTGCGACCGTCCGCGCTGCCGGACAAGACCCGCAAGCGGGTTCGGATCGGACTCGCGGGCATGGGGCAGGTCCCGCTGCGCCCACCCAGCGTCGGCGGCTGGCCCGCCGCGGCGGCGTGGCTGACCACCTCGGCGGGCGCCGCCCGGCTCGCGCTGGCCCGGGCCGTCGTCGCCGGAGCCGACCTGACAGCCGTCGGCGGTGACCCGGTCGAGGGCGCGCGGGTGCTGCTCGGTGTGGACTCCTGGTCGGACCGGACCAGGTCGGCGCTGGAACAGGTGCGGGGTGACCCGAAGCAACTGGTGGCGATCGCCGCGTGTGCCCCCGAATACGTCGTGAGCGGATGAGGAAGAACCATGGACTCGGTGACGCGCAGGCGTTTCCTGACCCTGACCGGTGTCGCGGGCGCGGGTGCCCTCGCCGCGGGGGCCACCCAGGTCGACTGGGGCACGCTGATGGCGGCGGCCTCCGACACCCCGCTGGACCCGGCCGCGGGCGTGCTCGTCGTGGTCACCCTCTACGGCGGCAACGACGGCCTGAACACGGTCGTCCCGGCGGGGGACGCGGTGTACCAGGACCTGCGGTCGGACCTGGCGTACCAGCCGCGGGAGGTGCTGGACCTGGGGGAGGGGCTGGGGCTCAACCCCGGGATGACCGGCCTCAAGGGCCTGTGGGACCAGCGGCGGCTGGCGGTCGTGCGCGGTGTCGGCTACCCGGAACCGGACCACAGCCACTTCCGGTCGATGGCCATCTGGCAGACCGCCACCCCGAAGTCCGCGTCCACCACGGGGTGGCTGGGCCGGTGGCTGGACACACTGGACGGTGACCCCCTGCACGCGCTGTCGGTGGAACCCGTTGCCCCGCCCCTGTTCGCGGGTGAGAAGGGGGGCGCGGCCAGCTTCCCGGTCAACGGCCTGACCCTGCCCGAGGGCAACCCGGGCAAGGCCTTCGAGGCGCTCGGCCGGGTCCAGGAGGGCGAAGACCCCTGGCGGGCCAGGGCGGCGAAGGCCATCGCCGACCTGCACCGCGGCGTGGACACCTTCGCCGAGCCCGCCGCGGGCGAGGACCGGTCCGCCCCGGAGGACGAGCAGTCGACCAAGGGCGCCTCCGCGGGCGGCGGCTCGGCCCTGGGCAGGCAGCTCGCCATGGTCGCAAACCTCGTCGAGGCGGGTGTCCCGACCCGCGCCTACTCGGTCTCCCTGGGCGGCTTCGACACCCACGCCGACGAGCGGGGGACCCAGCAGCGCCTGCTGACCGAACTCGACGGTGCCCTCACCCCGTTCGCCGACCGGATGCGCAAGACCGAGCGGGGGCGCAACGTGGTGGTCCTGGTGTACTCCGAGTTCGGCAGGCGGGTCCGCGCCAACGCGGGCCAGGGGACCGACCACGGCACCGCGGGCCCGGTCTTCCTGCTGGGCGAACCCGTCGCGGGCGGCTTCCACGGCGAACAGCCCGACCTGGCGGACCTGGACGGGGACGACCTCAAGGTCACGACGGACTTCCGGGACGTGTACGCGACCCTCCTGGGCAAGGTGCTCGCCGCCGACCCCGCCCGCGTCCTCGACGGGCACCGGGGGAACGCCGACCACCTGATCGGCACCTGAACCGCCGGTGGCGGACGAGTCGGTGGAGGGCGGCGGGGGCATGGGCGGGTTGCGGACCGCGTCGTTGCGGTGGCGGGTGACGGTCACGGCCTGCGCGGTGGTCGGCGTGGTGCTGATCGCGCTCGGGGTCGTGGTGCGGACGGTGTTCGTGGGGCAGGTGGAGCGCGGCCTGGACGGGGTGGTGGCGAACCGGGCGCAGCTCGGGCGCCAGTTGGCGCGGGAGGGCGTCGGCCCCGCCGCGCTGGTCCGCCGGGTGGACGCCCACGGGGTGCGGGTGGGGCTGACGCTGGCCTCGGGGGAGAGCTTCGGGGAGGTCGGGGGTCCGCCGGAACCCGGTGTCCGCAGGGTGCGGGTCTCCCTGGCCGAGCCGGGCAGGCTCGACGGCGCCGTGCTGGTGCTCAGCGTGGACACGGCCCTGGTGGACGGTGCGACGTCCGCGCTGGACCGGGTGCTGCTGGTCGGCGGGGCGGCGGCGCTGCTCGCGGCGGTGTCGGCGCTGCTGTGGGGGATGCGGGCGGCGCTGGCGCCGCTGGACGCGATGACCCGGCTGGCGCGCGCCACCGCCGCGGGCGGGCGGGGCGCGCGGTTGGCGCCCACCCACCCGGACACCGAACTCGGCCGCACGGCCCGCGCCTTCGACGAGATGCTCGACAGCCTGGAGGGCGCCGAGGACCGCCTCCGCAGGTTCGTCTCCGACGCCGCGCACGAGCTGCGCACCCCCGTGGCCGGGGTGCAGGCCGCGGCGGAGGCGGTCCTCGACCCGGACGTGGACCCGCAGACCCGCGACCGGCTGCACCTGCACCTGATCCGCGAGTCCCGCCGGGCCGCCCGGCTGGTCGACGACCTGCTGCACCTGGCCCGCCTGGACGCGGGCATCGACCTCGACCCGTCCCCGGTGGACCTGCTCGACCTGGCCCACGCGCACGCCGACCGGGTGCGCCTGGTCGCCCCCGAGGTGCGGGTCGTCGTCACCGGCACGCCCACGACGGTGGTGGCGGACGCCGAACGCCTGACCCAGATCCTCACCAACCTCACCGACAACGCGCGCAAAGCCATGGGCGGCAAGGGAACCCTGACCCTGGCCGTCTCCGCGTCCGACGGGCACGCGCTGGTCGAGGTGCGCGACACCGGCCCCGGGGTCGCCCCGGAGAACCGGGAACGCGTCTTCGACCGGCTGGTGCGCTTCTCCGGCGGCGCGGGCGCGGGACTCGGCCTCCCGATCGCCCGCGGCCTGGCCAGGGCCCACGGCGGCGAACTCCACTGCCTGCCCGCGGAAGGCGGCGCGTTCCGCCTGGTGCTGCCGGGAGGGGGCTACTCGCGCAGGGTGTAGCCGTGGCCCCGGATGGTGTGGACCAGGCGGGGGCCGTGCGCTTCGAGCTTGCGGCGCAGGGCGCTGATGTTGACCTCGACCAGGTTCGCCGCGTAGTCCTCGTAGCCCCAGACCGCGCCCAGGATCTGCGTCTTCGTCACCACCCGGTCCTTGCGGGCGGCGAGGAAGGCCAGCAGCCGCAGCTCCGTCGCGGTCAGCTCGACCGGGGTGCCCGCCCGGGTGACCACCCCGGACTCCACGTCCACCAGCAGGTCCGCCACCTCCACGACCGGGACGGCCCGGCCGGAGCGGCGCAGCACCGCCGCGACCCTGGCCAGGAGCTCGGCCAGCACGAACGGTTTGACCACGTAGTCGTCCGCCCCGGCGCGCAGGCCGCGCAGGCGGTCGTCCACACCGTCGCGGGCGGTGACGACGATGACGCCGGCCGGGACGGTGCGGCGGACCACGTCGAGCAGGGTGAAGCCGTCGCGGCCGGGCAGCAGCACGTCGAGGATCACCAGGTCGGGGCGGAACCCCGCCAGCGCGGACTCCAGCGCCGCCCCGTCGGGCAGGGCCAGCACCCGGTGGCCCGCGCCGACCAGCGCCGACTCCACCGACTCCCGGATCGCCGGGGAGTCCTCGACCACCAGCACCCGCGCCGCGTCCACCGCGGCATTGTCGCACCACCGGGAGGGGGTCCGGTGGTGCGACGGACGCGGGGCACGCCCGCCCGGACCGCGCGCGGGTGCCGGTGCGGGTGGGGTGCCGGCGGCGGTGCGGGTCAGTACTTGCCGAACGCCCAGTTGCCCGGCGACGCCTCGTCGTCGCTGCGGAAGAACTGCTCCACGCCCCGGACGTACTCCGGCTTGCTGACGAACCCGTCGCCGTCGACGTCGAGCGCCTTGAAGCCCTGCTCGCTGTCGGCGCGCGGGATGCCCAGCTTGGCGTCCAGGGTGACCCACTCGCCCAGGCTGATCAGCCCGTCGCGGTCGATGTCGGTGATGTCGCGGATGACCACGCCGAGCTTGATCGCCCCGTCGGTGACCGCGTCGACGTCGGCGGCGGCGAGGAACTCGGCCCGGCTGACCCGCTGGTCGCCGTCGGAGTCCAGGGTGTGCTGCAGCGCCCGCCACAGCGACGACGCCTCCCGCTGCACGATCCTGGCCTCCAGGGAGCCGCCCGCCCCGGCCGCGGCGATCGCCTTGGCGGCGAAGTCCTCCAGGTCGCTCTCCTCGACGAAACCACTGCCGTCGCTGTCGAGCAGCTCGAAGAGCCGGGACAGCTTGCGTTCCTGAATCTGTGCGGGCACAGGCCCATCCTTTCCCCACGCGCGGACGAATCGGGCACGATCTTTCCCAGGTCCGCGCACGGGTGCACCCGCCAATCGGGTGCGGGGCGCTACTCGGACGGGTGGTCCACCCCGTCACGGTCAGCCCACTCCAGCAGGGGCGCCAGGGAGAACGGGTGCTCGTCGATCCCCGCGTGCGGGTCGCCGAGTTCGGCGAACCGGGCGGGCACGGTCGCGATCGTCAGCTCCCCCGGCTCGACCGAGTCCACCTCGTCCCAGGTGATCGGTGTGGACACCGTCGCCTCCGGCACGCCGCGCACCGAGTAGGCGCAGGCGATGGTGTGGTCGCGGGCGTTCTGGTTGAAGTCGACGAACACCGCGCGCGGGTCGCGGTCCCTGCGCCACCACACCGTGGTCGCCTCCCGCGTGCGCCGCTCCACCTCGCGGGCGAACGCCAGCGCCGCCCGCCGCACCTCGCCGAACTCCCACTGCGGCGGGATGCGGACGTACACGTGCAGCCCGCCGCCGCCGGAGGTCTTCGGGAAGCCCACCGCGCCCAGTTCGTCGAGGACCTCGCGCGCCACGCCCGCGACCCGGCGCACGGTGGCGAAGTCGCAGTCGGGCATGGGGTCGAGGTCGATGCGCCACTCGTCCGGGCGCTCGGTGTCGGCCCGCCGCGAGTTCCACGGGTGGAACTCCACTGTCGACATCTGCACCGCCCACACCACGTCCGCGAGCCGGGTGACGCACAGCTCGTCGGCGTGCCGGTCGTACCGGGGGAAGTGCACGCGCACCGTCTGCACCCACGGCGGCGCCCCGTGCGGCAGCCGCTTCTGGTGCACCTTCTCCCCGCCCACCCCGGCCGGGAAGCGGTGCAACATGCACGGCCGGTCCCGCAGCGCCCGCACGATCCCCTCGCCGACGGCGAGGTAGTAGCGGGCCAGGTCGAGCTTGGTCTCACCGCGCGCGGGGAAGTACACCCGGTCCGGGTTCGAGATCCGCACGGTGTGCCCGCCGACCTCCAGCTCGACGGCGGGGCTCCCCTTGGCTGCCATGCCGCCACGGTAATCGGCGGCCGGTGCCCGCGCCGGGAAACACCACCCCGGCCGGACCGTCGAGGCCGGTGGTCTCACGTATCCCGCCCATGTAGGTATGCGGCTCGGTAGTACTACCGATGTGCCGGTTAGGCCGTTTGCAGCACATTGTTCGGCACCTGTTTCCCCACCGGACGGAGCTGAGCATGACCGCAGCGCACGTGGACGAGCGGCACGCGGTCCTCCGGCGGGAGGTGGTCGAGGCCCTCCGGCGCGAGGAGGCGGCCGACGGGCTGCCGCAGGCGCTGCTGGACCCGCTGGTGGAGACCATCCGGACCGCCGTCACCGGGTGCCTGCAGGTGATGGAGCACCCCGACGACTACGACACCGACGAGTGGGCGGCGCTGTTCCGGGCCCGGCGCGGGGCGCTGCCGGAGGGGCTGCACCGCGAGCGGGCGGCCCGGGCCTACCGCGTCGGCGCGCGGATCGCGTGGGAGATCGCCGTGGTGCACGCCCGGCGGGTGGGCGTCCCGCCCGACCGGGTGGCGCGCGGCGCGGAGGTCGTCTTCGCCTACCTGGGCGCGATGGCCGACTCGGGTCTCCCGCCGGTGTCCCGCGCCCTGGCCAGGGTGCGGCTGGTGGGGCTGCTGCTGCAGAACCCGCCGCCCGGGCGCCCGCAGCTCGCCGAGGTGGCTGCCGAGGCCGAGTGGCCGCTGCCCGGCACGGTCCGGGTGGTCGCGCTGCGCCACCGCCCGGGGGGCGACCCCCGGCTGTTCGCCGACCTCGGCCCGGACGTCCTGCTCGACATCGAGGGCCCCGAGCCGTGCGTCATCGCCCCCGCGAGCGGGCTCGACCCGACCGCGGTGGCGAACGCCCTGCCCGGCTGGCGGGCCGCGCTCGGCCCGGCCACCCCGGTCTCGACCATCCACTCCGCCCTGGAGGTCGCCAACCGGGCGCTGGACCTGGTGGAGAAGGGCCGCATCCCGGACGCCCCGGTCGTCGACTGCGACGAGCACCTGCTGAGCCTGGCGCTGTTCACCGACGACTTCCTCATCGACACCCTCGCCGACCGCCAGCTCGCCCCGCTCGAACCGCTGCGCAACTACCAGCGGGTGCGGCTGCTGGCCACCCTCGACCAGTGGTTCGCCACCCGGGGCCGGGTCGTGGACATGGCCGAGCACCTCGGGGTGCACCAGCAGACGATCCGCTACCGGGTGAACCGGCTGACCGAGCTGTTCGGCGACCAGCTCGCCGACCCGCGCAAGCGCTTCGACCTGGAGCTGGCGGTCCGGGCGAAGGTGCGCCACCAGCGCGCGAGCTGATCGGCCCCGCCCGGGTGCGGCCATAATCGACGCGTGGTCGAATCCGTGCCCGCCGGGGTCACCAGCTACGTCGGCCGCGCCGCCGAGACCCGCGCGCTGACCGCGCTGCTCGGGTCCGCGGCGCTGGTCACGGTCACCGGGCCCGGCGGCGTCGGCAAGACCAGGCTGGCCTCGACGGTCGCCGCGCGGGCCCGCTTCGCCGACGGGGCGGCCTTCGTCGAGCTGGGGGAGCTGCGCGAGGCCGAGCTGCTCGCCCCCACCGTGGCCGAGCGGCTGGGCCTGGGCAGCCAGACCACCCGCCCGCCGGTGGAGGTGCTGACCCACCACCTGCGCACCCGCCGCCTGCTGCTGGTCCTCGACAACTGCGAGCACCTGGTCGACGCGTGCGCGCACCTGGTCGAGGCGCTGCTGCGCGCCTGCCCCCGGCTGGTCGTGCTGGCCACCAGCCGCCAGTCGCTGGGGGTGGCCGGGGAGCGACTGTTCCCGGTGAGCCCGCTGGCGGTGCCCGAGCCGGGGGAGTCCGCGACCGCCCTGGGCCAGTACGACGCGGTGCGGCTGCTGGTCGACCGGGCCACCGCCGTCGTCCCCGGGTTCGCCGTCACCGCCGACAACGCCGAGGACGTGATCCGGCTCTGCGCGGCGCTCGACGGGTTGCCGCTGGCCATCGAGCTGGCCGCGGTCCGGCTGCGGTCGCTGTCGGTGGCCCAGGTCGCCGACCGCCTCGCCGACCGGTTCACCCTGCTCGACCGGGTCCGCCCGTGGGGGCCGGGGCGGCACTCCGGCGTCCGCGCGCTCATCGACTGGAGCCACGAGCTGTGCGACGACGGCGAGCGGCTGCTGTGGGCGCGGGCCTCGGTGTTCTCCGGCCCGTTCGACCTCGACGCCGCCGAGGAGGTCTGCGCCGACGACGGTCCCGGTGTTGCCGGGGGCGGTGGTCTGCCCCGGGCCGCGGTCCTCGACGCGCTGGCCGGGCTGGTCGACAAGTCGGTGCTGCTGCGCACCGAGCACCGCGGCCGGGTGCGGCACCGGATGCCGGAGATGGTCCGCAGGCACGGCGAGCAGCGGCTGCGCGAGCTGGGCGGCGAGGCCGCGACCCGTCGCCGCCACCGCGACCGGCTGGCCGCGCTCACCGAGGGCTTCGCCGCGCACTGGTTCGGCCCGGACCAGGTCGACTGGATCCGCCGGGTGCGCCACCAGCACGCCGACCTGCGGCGGGCGCTGGACTTCTGCGCCCGCGACCCGGCCGAGGCGGTGGTGGGCCTGCGGATGGTCACCGCAGCCAAGGAGTACTGGATGGCGCACGGCCTGACCACCGAGGGCCGGATGTGGCTGGGCAGGCTGCTCGACGCCGCCCCGCCGGAGGCCCCCGGCCGCGCGCACGCGCTGTGGCTGGCCGCGTTCCTCGCCCTCGTCCAGGGCGACCGCGCGGGCTACGCGACCGCCCTGGACCAGATCCCCGACACCGCCGACGACCACGCCCGCGCCTACGCCGACCACGTGCGCGGGTACGCGGCCCTGATGGACGGCGACGGCGCGGGCGCGGCCGGGCTGTTCGGCCCCGCCGCCGACACCCTGGGCGCGCTCGGCGACCGCGGCGGGCAGGTGTGGGCGACCTACAACCTGGGCCTGGCGCTGTGCCACGCCGGGAACCTGCCGCGCGGCCGGGAGGTGCTGGCCGCCGCGATCGCCACCTGCACCGAGGTCGGCGAGGTGTGCTGGCTGACCTGGGCGCTGTGGTCGCGCAGCGCCGCGGAGTACCTGTTCGGCGACCGGGCCGAGGCCGAGGCCGCCGGGCTGGAGGTGATGCGGTTGCAGCGGCGCGTCGACGCCCGCACGGTCGTCACCTTCACCCTGGCCACGCTGGCGGGCTGCGCCGCGCACCGGGGAGCGCCGCGGCGGTCCGCGCGGCTGCTCGGCGCCGCCGCCGCGGCGGCCCGCACGCTGGGCGCCTCGCTGGCCAACTACGCCGCGTTCGGGTCGCCGGTCAGCCGCGACAGCTCCCTCGTCGTCGACGCGATCGGCGCCGCCGCCGCGGCCGAGGAGTTCCGCGCGGGCCTGGCCATGGACACCGACGCCGCGGTGGCCTACGCGCTGGGCGAGCAGCGGGCGCCCGCCGCCGACCCCGGGCTCACCGCCCGCGAGGCCGAGGTGGCCGCGCTGGTGGCCGAGGGGCTGACCGACCGGGAGATCGCCGAGCGGCTGGGGATCGCCCCGCGCACCGCCGAGACGCACGTGGCGCACGTCCGGGCGAAGCTCGGGGTGCGCGGCCGGGCGCAGATCGCGGCCTGGGTCGCCGGACGGGTGAAATAAATTTCATTTTTACCGGCCTGTGGTTTTTCGCAACGGTCCTTCACGTACGTTGTTTCAAGGATCGAAGTCCCGACAACGGCCGACCGGGCAAGTCGTTGGGTCGGGCGAGGTTGGTCGCGGCGTCATGTGTAAAGATGACAAATTTGGAAAAGCCCAGGTCTTGGTGTTGTGTAGGTCGCATTTTCAGAGCTAATCTCAGCCTCGATGGCCTTTGCGGCGAAATCGGCCGCACGCCACCGAAAACCTTTCGTTGATTTTCCGGACGGGGTTCTCCCTGTCCACGTATCACCGTTGATACCTGAGGAAGGAAGACCGTGAGTCCTCGCAAGGTCCCGAAGAAGATGGTCGCTGGCATCACCGTGACCACGGCCGCCGGGCTCGTCGCGGCAGGCCTGCTGATCGGTGGCGGCAGCAGCTCCGCGGAGCCGGTCTCGCTGACCCTGAACTACACCTGCCCGTTCCCGCTGATCGGCAACCAGAACATCAAGGCGGTCATCAAGACCGACCTGCCGAAGAACCTGGCCACCGGCGAGCAGAGCGGCGCCATCAAGATCACCGCGATCGCCACGGTCCCCGAGACCGCCACCCAGGGCCTGACCCTGGTCGGCGCGACCACCATCGAGGGCTCCGGGTTGGCCGCCTCGACCGTCGCCGCCCCCGGCATCACCCTGCCGGTCAACGTGCCGATCACGGTGCCGAAGACGAACGTCCCCGCCTCGGGCGCGTTCGACGTGACCGCGACCGGGTCCGCTCCGTCGCTGTCGTTCACGCAGCCGGGCGAGGCCAAGATCACCGTCGGTGACCTGAAGCTGACCCTGACCCCGAAGAAGGCCGACGGCACCGAGACCGGTCTGGGCACCTTCGACTCGGCCTGCACCCAGGTGCCGGGCCAGAACAACCTGCTGCACACCTTCACCATCGGCGGCGGCGGTGGCACCACGCCTCCGACCACCCCGCCCACCACCCCGCCGACGACGCCGCCGACGACGCCTCCCACGACGCCGCCGACCACGCCGCCGACGACCCCGCCCACCACGCCGCCGACGACCCCGCCGACGACGCCCCCCACCACCCCGCCGACCACGCCCCCGGGCAACGGCGTGAAGGTGAGCTACGACCTCACCGGCAGCTCGACGCTCAAGACGCTGAGCGGCAGCGTCAAGCTCGGCGGCGAGTTCAACGCGGTGGCCGACCTGGCCGCGGGCAAGTACACCGGTGACCTCAAGCTGAACCCGACCAACGGGCAGTTCAAGGTCCTCGGCATCCTGCCCACCGAGGCGTCGATCGCCTTCAAGCCGGTCGGCACCGCCAGCGGCACCGTCGCCACCGGCGCGATCACCTTCAACGGCAAGCTCGACATCGTGCTGACGCAGGTCTCGCTGTTCGGCATCCCGATCTACATGGGCGACACCTGCAAGTCGGCGAACCCCACCGACATCGCGCTGAAGTCGGTCGGCAACTTCGACGTCCTCAAGGGCGGCAAGATCACCGGCACCTACAACCTGGCGCAGCCCGCGAACTGCGGTCCGCTCAGCGACTTCATCGCCCCGTTCGTGACCAGCTCGGGCAACACCATCGACATCGACCTGGCGATCAAGAAGTAGTCAGCTCCTGTCACGGCAGGCCCCCTCCCACCCGGGAGGGGGCCTGCTTTTTTTCCGCCAGGTGGACGCGTGGTTGGTGACCCGCCGGAGCAACCGATACGGTCACCCGGCCGTGTCCGACCGGGCAGGCGGAGGGGGACGGTGTCGCGGGGCGATGGGTGTGCGCAGTGGACGGTGACCCGCTCCCGCCGGAGTCGGCGGGCTTCGCCGACCGGTGGGGGCTGAGCAGCCACGTCGGCCGCACCGCGGAGATCGCCGAGGGCGCCCGGCTGCTGGCCACCCGCAGGCTGGTCACGCTGACCGGGCCGGGCGGGGTGGGCAAGTCCCGGCTCGCCGACCGGGTCGCCGCGCACGTCGCCGACCGGTTCCCCGACGGCCGCGCGGTCGTCGAGCTGGCCGGGCTGCGCGAACCGGCGATGGTGGCCGAGGTCGTCGCCCACCAGCTCATCCAGCACGACCGCTCCCCGCGGCCCGCGCTGGAGGTCGTGGTGGACCACCTGCGCGACAAAGCCCTGCTGCTGGTCCTGGACAACTGCGAGCACCTCGTCGGCGCGTGCGCGGACCTGGTGCGAGCGCTGGCGCAGGGCTGCCCGCGGGTGGCGGTGCTGGCCACCAGCAGGCAGTCGCTGGGCGTCGACGGCGAACGGGTGCTGCCGGTGCCGCCGCTGGCCGTGCCGGGGGAGGGGCCGCTGCCGGTCACCGCGCTGGTCGAGGTGGACGCGGTGCGGCTGTTCGTCGACCGGGCGCAGGCGGTGGTCCCGGCGTTCGCGGTCACCGAGGACAACGCCGCCGACGTCGCCGAGGTCTGCCGCAGGCTGGAGGGCCTGCCGCTGGCCATCGAGCTGGCGGCGGTGCGCATCCGGGCGCTGTCGGCGGGCCAGCTCGCCGAGCGCCTCACCCGCAGCCTGCCCACGCTGACCGCCGGGTCGCGCACCGCCCCGCAGCGCCAGCACACCCTGCGCGCCACCATCGACTGGAGCCACGGCCTGTGCTCCCCGTCCGAGCGCCGCGTGTGGGCCCGCGCCTCGGTCTTCTCCGGCACCTTCGACCTCGACGCCGCCGAGCACGTGTGCGCGGGCCCCGACGGCGGTGGTGGCCCCGACGACGTCCTCGCCGCCATCGACGGACTGCTGGACAAGTCCGTCCTCACCCGCGAGGAGCACGACGGCGTCGCCCGCTACCGGATGTCCGGCGCGGTCCGCGAGTACGGCGCCGAACGGCTGGAGTCGGCCGGGGAGCGCGCCGCGGTGGCCCGGCTGCACCGGGACTGGTTCGCCGTGGTGGCCGACCGGTTCGCGGCCGCCTGGCTGGGCCCCGACCAGCTCACCTGGGTGCGCAGGCTGTGGCGCGACCAACCCAACTTCCGGGTCGCCACCGAGTACTGCGTCAGCACCCCCGGCGAGTCGGTCGTCGCCGTCCGGATGGGCCTGGCGATGATGCACCACTGGACGCTGCACGGGCTGCTCAGCGAGGCCCGCATGTGGATGGACCGAACCCTGCCCGGCATCCCCGACGACGCCCCCGAGCGCGGCACCGCCCTGTGGCTGGCGGGTCTGTCCGCCCTGGGCCAGACCGACGTCCCTGCCGCCGCCACCCACCTCACCGCGGCAGGCGAGGTCGCCAAGCAGCACGGCGACCGCGTCCTGCGCGCCCGCGTCGCCAGCACCTGGGGCATCGCCTCGGTCTACGGCGGAGAACTGGCGGCAGCCCGAACCCTGCTGGACAAGGCCCTCGCGGTCTTCCGCACCCGCGACGACCTGGTGTCGGACCGCCTGTTCGCCCTGGTCTTCGCCGCCCAGGCCCTCGGCCTCTCCGGCGACACCGAGGGGGCCAAGGCCCTGCTGGCGGAGGGCACGGCCCTCAGCCGCGCCTGCGGCGAACACTACTTCCGCGGCTGGCTCCTCTACGCCAAAGCCCGGGTCTCCCTGGCCGAGGGCGACTGGGCCGAGGCGGAGTCCACCGGCCGCCAGGCCCTGCGGGCCCAGTGGGACCTGGGCAACCGCTTCACCGCCGCCTTCACCGCCGAACTCCTCGCCACCGCGGCGGCCAAGGGCGGTTCACCCGAGCAGGCGGCATTCCTGTTCGGCGTGGCGGGCGGCATCTGGGCCCTGATGGGCTCCAACCCCGGCGCCTACCCCGCCATCGGCACCACCCACACCACCGAGGTAGAGGCACTCCGCGCCGAACTGGGCCCCACCCGCTACGACCAGGCCTACGCCCGCGGTCTCCGCACCTCCCCGACTGCGGCCTTGCAGCCCGCCCCGACCGCGACGCCGCGCGGCACCCTGACCAAGCGCGAACTGGAGATAGCCGCCCTCGTCGCCGAGGGCCTGACCAACCGCGACATCGCCGAACGCCTGGTCATCGCCCGCCGCACAGCGGAAAGCCACGTCGACCACATCCTGCGCAAGCTCAACCTGACCAACCGCTCCCAGATCGCCGCCTGGATCAGCACCCGCCCCTGACCCGCCCGAGCACCCCGGACCCACCGGCGCAGCCGCCTGCCGCCCGGAACACCGCCGTGCGCAGCCGTCGCACCACGGGCTCCACCCCTGCCGGCGCCCCCCGGTGGGGGTCGCCCGGCGCACTAGGTGCGTGTCTCGACTGAATAACGCTTCAGTCACGGCGTTGATATACTTGCGCCGTTCGGGGGTATCCGCGCGGTGCCCCGGTGGCTACCGTTCCCGGCATCCGAACGGTCGCTGCCCACCCGAGTGGTTGCGGCGCACAGGAAGTCGGGGTCTTGTGGACGGTTCGCCGGACGATGAGCCAGGTGGTCAGGGTCGGGGCCAGGGTCAGAGCACGGGCAGCAGGCGCAAGCTCCTCGCCACGCTGATCGGCGGCGGCCTCGGTGCGGCGGCCTGCGTGCCGATCATCGGCAGCGGCCTGTTCACCCCCGACGACGGCGAGGAACCCCCGCCGCCCCGGTCGCGCGCCGACGGCACCCCGCGCAAGGCGGCCACCACACCCGCCGACGGCGGCACCTACCTCGACCGCGACGACAGCTACACCGCGGGCGCGGGCGGGCAGGCGGGCTCGGCCGCCCCGGACCCGGCCGAGCTGTTCTCCGGCCCGGCCGCCGCCGCGGCCGCCACGAAGGTCACCGTGCCGACCATCCTCGACACCTCCGCCCCCGAGCTGCACCTGTTGCGCCGCTTCACCTTCGGGCCGAACCCGCAGACCGTGGCCGAGGTCCGCCAGGTCGGCATCGACCGCTGGCTGGCCGCGCAGCTCGCCCCGGACACCGTGCCCGACGCCGAGGGCGACGCCGCGTGGCGGGCGTTCCCGCTCGCGGCGATGTCACCGGCCCAGGTGCGCGGCGCGGTGCGCGAGTACGGCTGGGACGCCATGCTCGCGCACGCCCAGGCCACCCTCGCCAGGCAGCTCTGGTCGCGGCGGCAGGTCCACGAGGTGGTGGTCGACTTCTGGGCCAACCACCTCAACGTCACCCTGCCCAGCGACGGCGCCTGGGACGTCGGCCCGTCGTACCACAACACGGTGATCCGGGCGCACGCGCTGGGTTCCTTCCGCGCCATGCTCACCGCGGCCATGCGCCACCCCGCGATGCTGCGCTACCTGTCGAACGACGAGTCGCGCAAGGAGTCGGTCAACGAGAACCTGGGTCGCGAACTGCTCGAACTGCACACCGTCGGCGTCGGCGCGGGCTACACCGAGGACGACGTGCGCAACAGCGCCTTCCTGCTCACCGGCCGCACGACCACCAAGGAGGGGGAGTTCAAGTACGACCCCGGGTGGCACTGGACCGGCCCGGTCGCCGTCATGGGCTTCCGCGACGCCAACGCCTCCGGCCCCGGCGGCCTCGCCCTGGGCGACCGCTACCTCGCCCACCTGGCCACCCACCCGGCGACGGCGCGGCAGATCGCCCGCAAGCTCGCCGTCCGGTTCGTCGCCGACGACCCGCCGAAGGCGCTCGTCGACCGGCTCGCCGCCGTGTACCTGGAGTCCGACACCGAGATCGTGCCGGTGCTCAAGGCGCTGCTGTCGTCGCGGGAGTTCTGGGCGTCGGTCGGGCAGAAGACGCGGCGCCCGCTGGAGAACGTCGTCGCCGCGGCCCGCGCGCTGGACGTGCGGCCGGGGTCGGACACCGCCAAGTCCATCGCCGACCTGTACTGGAGCCTCGACGAGGTCGGCCAGCGCCCGCTGGGCTGGGCCCCGCCCAACGGCTACCCGGACGTGGCGGGCGCGTGGGCGTCGGCCGGGTCGATGCTGCAGGTGTGGAACCGCCACCGCGGCCTCGTGCAGGGCTGGTGGAAGGGCCTGACCTACACCGAGCCGGAAGACCTCGTCCCCGCCAAGGGATCAGCGGAGTCCTATGTGGACGCACTGTGCGAACGCCTGCTGCTGCAGCGGATGAGCCCGGCGCACCGCCAGGCCCTCGTCGCGTTCTTCGACGGCACCACCGCCGCGCAGGCCGCCCCGCACCTGGCCCCCGTCGTGCTCGACTCCCCCTACTTCGCCCTGCGCTGAGGTCGCCGTGACTGATCACCTGCACCCCGACTGCCCGGACACCGCCCGCCTCGGCCCCAACCGGGAAGAATCCCTGCTGCGCGCCCGAGCGGCCCGCGTCGAGCACGACAACGGCACCCGGGACCGCCTGTGGAGCGGTGGCTTCACCCGCAGGCGGGCGCTGGCGGGCGCGGGCATGGCGGGCGTCGCGGCGCTGGGCGCCCAACTGGTCACCACCCGGGTGTCCTTCGGCGCCCCCGGCCCCGGCACGCTGGTCGTGGTGTTCCTCCGCGGCGGCATGGACGGCCTGTCGGTCCTGGTCCCCGCCGACGACCCGGTCCTGCGCGCCGCCCGCCCGAAGACGGCGGTGTCCGGCTCGCTGCCCCTGGCCCGCGGCTTCGGCCTGCACCCGGCCCTGGAGCCGCTCAAGAAGCACTGGGACGCGGGCAGGTTCACCGCCGTCCCCGCCCTGTCGACGCCGGACATCTCCCGCAGCCACTTCCAGGCCCAGGACGTCCTGGAGCGCGGCGGCGCCGCGGGCTCCGGGTGGCTGGACCGGGTCCTGGCGGAGATGGGGCCGGGCACCACCTTCCGCGCGGTCGGCGAGGCCAGCACCCTCCCGAGGTCCCTGGTCGGCACATCGGGCGCGGTGGCCCTGCGCGGGATCGACGGGTTCCGGCTCGCGGGCTGGGAGGGCGCGCACGAGCGCACCACCGCGGCCCTCGCCACCCTCTACACCGGCCTGGACCACCCCCTGGCGGCGCAGGCGGCGACCACCCTGGGGGCGCTGCGGACGGCGGGCACGATCGCCACCACGGCCTACCAGTCCACCGCCCAGTACCCCGACGGCGCCTTCGGCAAGTCCCTCGCCGACGTGGCCCGCCTGATCAAGTCCGGCACGGGCCTGCGCGTGGCCTGCGTCGACCTCGGCGGCTGGGACATGCACACCGACCTGGCCACCGACATGACCCGCAACCTCACCGAGCTGGGTCGGGCCCTCGACGCCTTCGCCACCGACCTCGGCCCGGCCCTGGACACCACCACCCTGCTCACCATGACCGAGTTCGGCCGCCGCATCGCCGAGAACGGCAGCGCCGGAACCGACCACGGCCACGGCTCGGTCGCCCTGCTGCTCGGCGGCGGCCTGCGCCCCCGCACGATCGCGGGCGCCTGGGACGGCCTGGCCGAGAACGTCCAAGACCACGGCGACGTCCCCGGCAGCAACGACCACCGCGACCTCCTCGGCGAACTCGTCACCCGCCGCCTCGGCCTCACCGAGGCCAACCTCGCCAAGGTCTTCCCCGGCCACGACTACCGCCGCCTGGGCGCCCTGACCTGACCCCTCGTGGACGGTGGGACCTGCTGCGGTGATGATCGGGGTGTGAGCACACCACTTCCACCATTGCCTGCTGACCCGCTTGCGGTTCCGCCTGTCAGGCGGACTGCGTTACCGGAAATTTCTCGGTGGAAGATCGTTACAGGGGTGGTCGGGGTCGCGGTGCTCACTGCGGGGGTCGTGGTGGCGTTGTGGTGGGGCGGGACCCGAGGCCTGGAGGGCAAGGACTTGGTCTCGGCCCGGCTGGACGCGCTCAAGACCGGGCTCGGCATCGGAGTCGGCGGCGGTGGGCTGTTCGGGCTGTACCTGGCCTGGCGGCGGCAGCGCTCCACCGAGGCGGACCTCGATAACCGGGAGCGGGCCCTCGCCCACCAGCAGCAGGTCGCCGTGGAGACTAAGGCGCACCAGGAGCGGGTGGCCGCTGCCACCGAGGCGAACCAGGACCGGGTGGCCACGACCACGGAGACCAACGCCGCCGCGCAGCGGATCACCGACCTCTACACCAAGGCCGTCGAGCAACTCGGCTCCGACAAGGCCCCCGTCCGCCTCGGCGGCCTCTACGCCCTCGAACGCCTCGCCCAAGACCACCCCGACCAGCGCCAGACCATCGTCAACGTCCTCTGCGCGTACCTGCGCATGCCCTACACGATGCCCGGCGACCCACCCGCCGATGACGCCGACACCAAGCTGATCGACACCCATCGAGAACGGGTCCAGGAACGCGAAGTCCGCCTCACCGCCCAACGCATCCTCGCTCACCACCTGCGCCCCGGGCCTGACCGGGACAACCCGGTCACGACGCACTGGGCCGACATCGACCTCGACCTCACCGGCGCCGTCCTCATCAATCTCGACCTCACCCGCACCTCCATCCGCGCCGCCAGCTTCGGTGAGGCGTGGTTCAGCGGCGCCGCAAGGTTCGGTGGGGCGTGGTTCAGCGGCGCCGCAAGGTTCGGCAAGGCGCGGTTCAGCGGCATCGCCGGGTTCGGCGAGGCGCGGTTCAGCGGTACCGCCGGGTTCGGCAAGGCGCGGTTCAGCGATACTGCCGAGTTCGGTGGGGCGTGGTTCAGCGGCATCGCCGGGTTCGGCGAGGCGCGGTTCAGCGGCGTCGCCGGGTTCGGTGGGGCGCGGTTCAGCGGCCCCACATGGTTCGGTGGGGCGTGGTTCAGCGGCATCGCCGGGTTCAGCGGGGTGCGATTCAGTGGCGACGCCGAGTTCAACGGGGCTCAGTTCAGCCGCAACGTCCCGGAGGAAGTGAAGCATTATCTGTGACCGAGGAAGGACGTCGCGCCTCGCGGTGCACCTGACCACGGCGTCCCGGAAGGCGGGCCTGCCGGGACGCCGCCCCGGATTCCGCCGATCAGGTCCGGACAGTTCCGCACCGGCGCGTCCGGACCCGGTCAGCGGCTCGTGCTTCACCGATTCCATGTGGAACGCGCAGGCCCCCGGCGGTGGGATCGATCCGGGGCTGCGCGGCACCGCCTCACAGCGAGCCCATGGCGATCAGCTGCCCCAGCGCCCGGATGTCGGCCTTGCCCCGGAACTCCAGCCGCACCTTGCCCAGCCCGCTGAACCACAGCTCCAGCTCCGCGTCCAGGTCGAAGTGGCCCGCCGTCTCGATCGAGAAAGCCTGCACCTTGCTGTACGGCAGGGACGTGTAGTCGCGCTTCTTGCCGGTCATGCCCTGGATGTTGACCGTGATGAGCCGCTTGTCGGTGAAGGCGACGAAGTCGCGGACGCCCTTGAACGCGGCGGCGAGTCGTTCGCCGGGGATGAGAATCGGGGCCAAATCCTGTCCGATGTCGCGCGTGTCGATGGGCGAGAGCTTGAAGACGGAGGCTTTCTCGAAGTCGATCATGGTGAACGAGCTTAGACCTGGGATCATCGCCGGCGTGACCGATGCGCGTTCCGTTTCCCGACCGTCCACCCCGCCCGCGGGCCGGGCGGTGGTGCTGGTGGTGTCGCTCCTGGTCGTCGGCGTCGCGGCGGGGGCCGTCACGCTGTGGTGGACCGGCGGGTGGGGGGTGAGCGGCGACGCGGCGGCGGGCGCCAGGGCGAACGCGGTGTGGACCGGGCTCGCGGCCGCGGTCGCCGCGGGTGGGCTGGTCGGGCTGCTGCTGCTCTGGCGGGTCCAGCGCACCGCGGCCGCCGACCTCGACCACCGCGAGCGCGACCTGGCCCTGCGCCGCGAGGCCGCCGCCGACACCCTCGCCCACCGCCGCCGGATGGCCGCGGTCGCGCAGGCGGAGGCGGTGGAGCAGCGCATCACCGCCGCGGTGGACCAGCTCGGCGCGGACCGCGACCCGGTGCGCCTCGGCGGCCTGCACACCCTGGAGCGCATCGCCGCCGCCGACCCCGGCCGCAGGCAGGCCGTGGTCGACGTGCTCTGCGCGTGCCTGCGGGCGCCGTTCGCCGCGGGTGAGGTCGCGGTGCGGCTGGCGGTGCAGCGGGTGCTGACCCGGCACCTGCGCCCCGGCGACGACCCGGCCACCCCGGCCCCGGACTTCTGGCCGGACCTCGACCTGGACCTGACCGGCGCGCACCTGGTCGACCTCGACCTCACCGGCTGCCGCACGCGCGCGGTCACCTTCGACCAGGCCGTGTTCGAGGGGCGCACCAGCTTCCGCCGCACCCGCTTCTGCGGCCGGGCCCGCTTCCGCGGCGCCCGCTTCCACGACGGCCTCGCCGCCCGCGGCGCCCGCTTCCACGGCGCCGCCGACTTCCGCGACGTGCGGTTCGACGCCCCCGACGACTGGGCGGACGCCGGTTTCCGCGCCGCAGACTTCCACGGCGACACCACCTTCGCCCGAGCCGCGTTCGCCGCCGAAGCCCAGTTCCGCGACGCCCGCTTCCACGCGGACGTGTCCTACGGCCGGGTCGCGTTCGAGGCGGGCGCGGGGTTCGCGGGGGCGGAGTTCCACGGGAGTGCCTGGTTCGGCAACGCCGTCGTCACCGGGGCGGCTGACCTGGCGGGTGCCAGGTTCCGCAGGCACGCGCGGTTCTGCGACACGGTGTTCGACGGGCCCGCTGACTTCACCGGTGCCCACTTCGACGGGTTCGCCGATTTCGAGGCTGTGGACTTTCGTGCTCCGGTGGCTTTCGCGGAAGCCGAGTTCGTCGCTGATCCGCCTGGTGAGGTTGTTCCGTTCCTCTCTGCTGACTGAGCGGGTTCTTGTTCGGGCGCTGGCGGCGTGATTCCTCTTGGCGGGTTTTCAAGGGTCCGATCGTTTGTCGGTGGTGCCCGGGTGGGTGGATCTGCTTGGGCATTTGGTCAGCGGGCCGGCGGATTTGGGGGTGGTCGGTGGCTGCGCCGGTGGGGTTCTGGGGTGGTCGACCGGCTTTGTGGACATGCTCTGGTTCGGGTGCATCCGAGCAGGGTGAAGGGCCTGCGGTCCGCGCTCGGTGCGGGCCTGCGTTCGCCTGGGTAGCGTTTCGCCCATGCGCGCTGTGCTGTTCGAGGAGTTCGCCGGGCCTGTGGCGGTTCGGTCGGTGCCTGATCCGACACCCTCCCGTGGTGGGGTGGTCATCCAGGTGGGTGCCACCGGTCTCTGCCGCAGTGACTGGCACGGGTGGCAGGGGCACGACCCGGACATCGCGCTGCCGCACGTGCCTGGGCACGAGCTGGCGGGCACCATCGCCGCGCTCGGGTCTGACGTGCGCGGTTGGGCGGTGGGGGACCGGGTCACGGTTCCGTTTGTCTGCGCCTGTGGGCGCTGCCCGGCTTGCGCGGCGGGGGCGCAGCAGGTGTGTGAGCGCCAGACCCAGCCCGGGTTCACCCACTGGGGGTCGTTCGCGGAGTTCGTGGCGATCGACAACGCCGGGGTCAACCTGGTCGGGCTGCCCGCTGAGGTGCCGTTCGACGTGGCGGCGGGTCTGGGGTGCCGGGTCGCCACGTCGTTTCGGGCGGTGGTGGCGCAGGGGCGGGTGGCGCCGGGGGAGTGGGTTGCCGTGCACGGGTGCGGTGGGGTGGGGTTGTCGGCGGTTGCGGTCGCTGTGGCGGCCGGGGCCAGGGTGGTGGCCGTGGACATCTCCCCGCAGGCTCTGCTCCTGGCGCGGGACCTGGGTGCGGAGGCCGTCGCGGCCTCGGCCGCCGAGGTGGTCGAGGTGACCGGGGGTGGTGCGCACCTGTCGCTGGACGCGTTGGGCAGCGCGGTGACGTGTGCGGGGTCGATCAACTCGCTGCGCAGGCGCGGCAGGCACGTCCAGGTGGGCTTGTTGCCGACTGACCCGCCGGTGCCGATGGGGCGGGTGATCGCCTACGAGTTGGCGGTCCTGGGCAGCCACGGGATGCCCGCCCACGCCTACCCCGCGCTGTTGGGCCTGGTCACCTCGGGTCGGTTGCCGGTGGATCGCATGATCACCCGCCATCTCCCGCTGGCGGGGGCGCCCGCCGCTCTGACCGCCATGGACACCACCCCGGGCAACGGGGTGACGATCATCGAACCCTGACGCTCAGCCGTTCACCTCGACGGCCCGGTCCACGAACCAGCGCAGAACCCCCACCAAGCCGGACACCTGGTCCTCATCCGAGATGGCGGAGAACTTGATGTTGGGCCGCAAAGCCAGCTTCGCCTCGGAGATGTCGACTCCGGATAGTGCGTTCAACCGCACCCTGAGCTGGTCGCGCAACTTGGGATCGACGAAGGGGACCCTGCGCGCGAGGTGCTGGAAAACGACTTCCAGCAGGACGCCCGCCGGGTTCGGATAGACGACCACCGCCCAGATCACCGGGGCGTCGGTCCGGGGCAACTCCAGGAAGCAGGACACCACGTCACCCTTGCCGTAGCTGAGCCTGCCACCCATTTCCTTCCAGGCGGTGAGCACGGTGTCCAGCCGGGAGCGCTCGTCATCGGTCAACACAGCCTCGACCTGACTGCGGAACCGGTCCCGCCAGCTGTCCTTGTCCTCCGTGGTGGTCTCGTCCGTTTCACCGAGGCCCAGCAGGTCGGAGAGGTCCTGCGAGGTGAGCCGTTGCGACTGGGGTGCCAGGCCGCCGTCCGGGATGTCGATTCCCTCATCGCGCAGCAGTGCGTAGACGTCGCCCTTGTCGGAACCGGTGGGCCAGCGGAAGTTGTCCGCGACCCGGCCGTCTGAACGCAACACCCGATGTGCCTTGTCCATCTTGGCCGCGTTGTCGACGACGTGCCTGCCCACGGCGATGCTGCTCGAACCCACGAGCGCGGCCAAGTCGCCATAGGACGTCCACGACCCGCGGGGCAATGCGGCAACCGCGCGGTGCAGCAACGCCCAATCGCGCCCCTGCTCGACACGTCCGACCCCCGCCAGCGGTGCGGGCCACAACGACGTGGCGACATCGCTGATCTCGTTGGCCCGCGCGGTGATCTCCGCGGCGCCCCACCGTTCGGTCGCGGCGATGCGCTTGTTCATCTCGAGGTGGCTGCCCGCGAGGATTTCCTGCTTGCGGGCGAACACGTGGTTGGACAGCTTCGCGTTGTCGCCGCTGAGAGTCAGGTTGCCCAGCGTGTGCACGATCCGAGAGTGCAGTTCCGCGACCGTCTCGCCGTCCAAGGTCTCCTCTTCGAGCTGGGCCAACCACTCATCCGACGGGTTCTGCGGCAGTACGTGCTCGATGGTCAGCGCCGCCCGCTCGAAGTCCACCGGCTCGGAGTGCTGGAAGGATTCCTCGATGCGCCGCAATACCATCCGGCGCTGATTTCCGCGGCCGAACTGGTAGAACGGCTGTGTCCGAATTGAATACCGCAGTGTCTCGTTGTCGGGCCAGTACCGGCGCTCCGCCGAAAGCACCCGGTGGATTCCCTCCGGCATCCGGACGTCCGCCGGTATCTGGCCGGGCAGGTCCTGGAAGATCCGGTTGAGGTTGTTGGTCGGTATCCGGCACAGGGTGCGGCGCACCAGGAAGCTCTCGATGTAGGACAGCGACAGGAGCAGTTCGTCCCTGGTGACGCGTCCGGCTTGGTGCTCGTCGAGCAGCAGGAGCAGGGTGGGCCTGGTCGTCTCGGCGGCCCATTGGTTGAGGCGGTCGAGGTATCCGGCGATTTCCGGGTCGGTCTCGTGGACGAGCGGCTTGAGCACCCGGAGGAACAGAGCTGCCTTGCGGTTCAGCTCGGCGATGTACCCGGCGAACACCTCCTCGGTCTGGGATGTTCGGGAGAAGTGCTTCTGCTGGGCGTTGTACATGTCTTGCTGTCGGACTTTGCTCTCCCCGGCCAGAACCAGTTCCAGCCACATCAGCTGTTCCAACTCGGTGACGGTGAGCTTTTCCTGAAGGGGGAGCCAGTGCCGTCGGTAGACCTCTTCCCCGGTTTTCGGCAAGCGCATGAACAGGTAGTTGCGCATCAGGTCGGCCTGGGAGAGCTTGAGGCCGGTGTTGTTCAGGGATTCGAAGATGCGGTGGACGTTGTCTTCGCGATCCGCCGTGACCGAGACGAGCGTCAACCGCGAGGTGATGGCCTGCTCTATGTGATCGGGATCCCGTGGCCTGTCACCGGTCGCAACGGCCTCGACCAGCTTGTTCGCGAAGAACTGGTAGGCCTCGGCGATGCGTGACGGGTCGCTGTGCTCGTGGATACCCCTGATGTGCTGTTCGTAAGACGTCCGGTCCGCCTGCGTAGGGAGGAGTCGGAAGTACCCCCTGTCGTCCTGGTACTTGTTCACCAGGTACAGGTCGTCGATCCGCTCTCGCTTGCGGGGTTCGGCGGCGGGCGCGTGATCACGGATCGCGGCCAGCACCAGTGTCAATGTGGTGAGCCGCTGCTGGCCGTCAACTACGAGCCATTGCGGGAACGTCGCCTCGCTCTTGGGCGACGGGGCCAAGACCACCGAACCCACGAAGTGGGCCGCGCCGTCCGTCTGACCGGTGGCGATCAGGTCAGCCTGCTCCAGGATGTCCTGCCAGAGCTTATCGAGTTGGACATCCGTCCACGAGTACGTCCGCTGGTAGAGCGGGACCTGGAACTGGACTTCACCGCGCAGGAGTGACGCGAGTGTTGTCTCCGATGCCTTCACCCAGGACTCCTCCGCGAGACGATCAAGGACGACGATCGTACTCAGTACCGGCATGACGCCGCGCGCCGGTGCGGGTGACCAGTGATCCGGTCACCCGCACCGGCGGGTCGGTCAGCGGGGCTCGTAGGACAGGTTGGGGCGGAGCCAGCGCTCGACCTCGCCCACCGGCATCCGCCTGCGCTCGGCGTAGTCCTTGACCTGGTCCTGGTTGATGCGGCCCACGGTGAAGTAGCGGGAGGCGGGGTTGGCGAAGATGATGCCGCTGACCGCCGCCGCCGGGGTCATGGCGTAGGACTCGGTGAGGCCCATGCCGTGGGATTCGGCGTCGAGGAGGGTGAAGAGGTCCTTCTTCTCCGTGTGGTCGGGGCTGGCGGGGTAGCCGAGGGCGGGGCGGATGCCGCGGAAGCGCTCGGCGTGCAGGTCGGCCAGGTCGGGGGTGGCGTCGGGTTCGAACCACTCGCGGCGGGCCCTGAGGTGGATCCACTCGGCGAAGGCCTCGGCGAGGCGGTCGGCGAGGGCCTTGACCATGATGGCCTTGTAGTCGTCCTGCTTGGCCTCGTACTCGGCGGCGAGCTTGTCGGCGCCGTGGATGGCGACGGCGAAGCCGCCCAGGTGGTCGCCCTCTGGGGCCACGTAGTCGGCCAGGCAGCGGTTGGGCCTGCCCTCGGGCTTCTCGGTCTGCTGGCGCAGCATCGGGAAGCGGACACCCACCTCGGGGAGGACGATGTCGTCGCCCTCGCTGTGGGCGGCCCAGAAGCCGTAGGAGCCCCGGGCGGTGAAGGAGTCCTCGGCGACGATCTGGTCCAGCAGGGCCATGGCGTCGTCGAAGAGTTCGCGGGCCACCGGCTGCTCAAGGATGGCCGGGTACTTGCCCTTGAGCTCCCAGGCGAGGAACAGGAAGGTCCAGTCGACCATCTCGCGGAGCTCGGTGATGGTCGGGGACACCTCCCGCACGCCGGTGAACGCGGGGGTGGGCAGGTCGGCGAAGTCGACCTCCTCGCGGTTGGCCCTGGCCGCCGCGAGGGTCAGCAGGGCCTTGTGCTGGCGGCTGGCGTGCTGCACGCGCAGCTTCTCCTGGTCGGCCCTGGTCTGGGCGGCCAGCAGCTCCGCGCGGTCGCTGTTCATCAGGTCCGAGACCACGCCGACCACGCGGGACGCGTCGAGGACGTGCACGGTGGTGCCGTCGTAGGCGGGGGCGATGCGCACCGCGGTGTGCTGGCGGGACGTGGTCGCGCCGCCGATGAGCAGCGGCAGCTTGAGGCCGCGGCGCTGGATCTCGGTGGCCACGCCCACCATCTCGTCCAGCGACGGGGTGATCAGCCCGGACAGGCCGACCGCGTCCGCGCCCTCGGCGACCGCGGTGTCGAGGATGGTGGCCGCGGGCACCATCACCCCGAGGTCGATGACCTCGTAGTTGTTGCAGCCCAGCACCACGCCGACGATGTTCTTGCCGATGTCGTGCACGTCGCCCTTGACCGTGGCCAGCACGACCTTGCCCTGGCCGCGCACGGCCTCCTCGCGGCCCTCCAGGCGGGCCTTCTCCTTCTCCGCCTCCATGAACGGCTCCAGGTAGGCCACCGAGCGCTTCATCACCCGGGCGCTCTTGACCACCTGCGGCAGGAACATCTTGCCCGCGCCGAACAGGTCGCCGACGACCTTCATGCCGTCCATCAGCGGGCCCTCGATCACGTCGAGCGGGCGCGCGGCGACCAGGCGGGCCTCCTCGGTGTCCTCCTCGACGAAGTCGACGATGCCGTGCACCAGCGCGTGCTCCAGCCGCTGCGCGACCGTGCCCTCGCGCCAGGCCAGGTCGACCACGCGCTTGGTGCCCTTGCCCTTGACGTTCTCCGCGTAGGAGACCAGCCGGTCCGTGGCGTCGGGGCGCCGGTCGAACAGCACGTCCTCGACCAGTTCCAGCAGCTCGGCCGGGATGTCCTGGTAGACCGCGAGCTGGCCCGCGTTGACGATGCCCATGTCCAGCCCGGCGGTGACCGCGTGGAACAGGAACGCCGAGTGCATGGCCTCGCGGACGACGTCGTTGCCGCGGAAGGAGAACGACAGGTTCGAGATGCCGCCGCTGATCCGCACGCCGGGACAGCGCTCCTTGATCAGCGGGAGCGCGTCGATGAACGCCTTGGCGTAGCCGTTGTGCTCCTCGATGCCGGTGGCCACGGCCAGCACGTTCGGGTCGAAGATGATGTCCTCTGCCGGGAAACCCACCTCCTCGGTGAGCAGCTTGTAGGCCCGGGCGCAGATGTCGACCTTGCGCTCGGTGGTGTCGGCCTGGCCCTGCTCGTCGAAGGCCATCACCACCACACCGGCGCCGTAGTCGCGGATGGTGCGCGCCTGGGCCAGGAAGGGCTCCTCGCCCTCCTTGAGGCTGATCGAGTTGACCACGCCCTTGCCCTGCACGCACTTGAGCCCGGCTTCGAGCACGCTCCACCGGGAGCTGTCGATCATCACCGGGATGCGGGCCACCTCGGGCTCGGTGGCGATCAGGTTCAGGAAGGTCACCATCGCCGCCTCGCTGTCGAGGAGGTCGGCGTCCATGTTGACGTCGAGCAGGTTCGCCCCGCCGCGCACCTGCTCCAGCGCGACGTCCACCGCGGCCTGGTGGTTGTCGCCCTCGATCAGCCTGCGGAACTTGGCCGAACCGGTGACGTTGGTGCGCTCGCCGATCATCACGAACCCGGTGTCCGGGCCGATGGCGAACGGCTCCAGCCCGCTGAACCGGGTCGCGGGCTCCGGCCGCACCACCTCGCGCGTGGGCATCCCCTTGACCGCCTCGGCGATCGCGGCGATGTGCGCGGGGGTGGTGCCGCAGCAGCCGCCGACGGCGTTGACCATGCCGCTGTCGGCGAACTCGCTGATCAGGGCCGCCATCTCGGCCGGGGTCTGGTCGTAGCCGCCGAAGGCGTTGGGCAGGCCCGCGTTGGGGTGGGAGGCGGTGAAGGTGTTCGCGAAGCGGGCCAGCTCGGCCACGTGCGGGCGCACCTCCGCCGCGCCCAGCGCGCAGTTCACGCCCACGACCAGCGGCTCGGCGTGCGCGATCGAGCGCCAGAACGCCTCGACGGTCTGCCCGGACAGGGTGCGGCCGGACAGGTCGACGATGGTCACCGAGATCCACAGCGGAAGCTGCGGGGCGACCTCGCGGGCGGCGGCGATGGCGGCCTTGCAGTTGAGCGTGTCGAAGATCGTCTCGATCATGAGCAGGTCGACCCCGCCCTCGGCCAGCGCCGCGATCTGCTCGGCGTAGGTGGCCTTGACCTGGTCGAAGGTCACTGCGCGGTACGCCGGGTCCTCGACCTTCGGCGACAGCGACAGGGTGACGTTGAGCGGGCCGATTGACCCGGCGACGAACCGGCCGCCCGCCTCGTCGGCGGCCTGGCGGGCCAGCCGGGCGGCCGCCAGGTTCATCTCGCGCACCATCGACTCCAGGCCGTAGTCGGCCTGCCCGATGCTGGTGGCGGTGAAGGTGTTGGTCGTGGTGATGTCGGCGCCCGCGGCCAGGTACTGCCGGTGCACGTCGAGGATGACGTCGGGGCGGGTGAGGTTCAGCAGGTCCGGGTCACCCGTGACGTCCTTGGGGTGGTCCGCCCCGATCAGGTCGCCCCGGAAGTCCTCCGGGCTGAGCTTGGCGCCCTGCAACATGGTGCCCCACGCACCGTCGAGGACCGCCACCCGCTGGGCGAGCAGTTCCTCGAGGGCACGAGTCCGGTCACCGGTAGTTGTCGTGGCGCTCGACGGAGTTGCCAATGGCCCACCTCTCCTGTTGGAGACGCCCTTGCCGACTGCTTCGCGGGACGAGCGTGGCGGGGTTGCCCCCGTCGCAGCGCCTCTCGACCCGGGCGTCGACTTTACCAAGGCCGGGTCCACCGGGTGGGTGGCGATCCACACCTCGGACACCGACCGCGCGCGACCGGCGGTTTCCGGTGCCTCGATCCCGCTCACGTCTGCCCGCACGGCCCGGCCCCAATCGTCGTCCTCGGTGGTGGCGGGACCAGCGTGTCGCCCCGGGTGCAACGCGGGAGCAAGACGGCGCCGTCCCCGGTGTCGGGGCCCCCGCCCGGCGGATGTCGGGTCAGCACACATCGAAGACCTTGCCCGGGTTGAGGATGCCGCGCGGGTCGAGCGCCGCCTTCACCGCGCGGTGCATGGCCAGCACGGCCGGGGACAGCTCCGCGCGCAGCCCGCCGCGCTTGAGCAGGCCCACGCCGTGTTCGCCGGTCACGGTGCCGCCCAGTGCCAGGGCGTCGCCGATGATCTGCTCGAACGCCGCCTGCGCCCGCTCCCGGGCGGCGGTGTCCCCCGGCGGGGTGATGAGCAGCGGGTGCAGGTTCCCGTCGCCCGCGTGCGCGATGTTGGCGATGAGGGTGTCGTGCGCGGTGGCGGCGGCGTCGATGCGCGCGAGCATCTCCGGCACCGCCGCCACCGGCACGCAGACGTCCTCGGTCAGCACCGGCCCGAGCCGCTCCAGCGCCGGGTAGGCCAGCCTGCGCGCCTCGAACAGGGCGTCGGCCTCGGCCTGGTCGGTGGAGCGGGCCGCCCAGGTCGCCCCGGCGCGCTCGAAGCAGGTCAACACCCCGTCGGCCTCCTGCTCCCCGGCCACCCCCGGCGCGTCGGTGCGGGCGAGCAGCACCACCTCGGCGTCGAGGGACAGGCCCATGTTCTTCCACCGGTCGACCGCGGCCAGGCAGTGCCGGTCGACCAGTTCCAGCGCCGACGGCGTCAGCCGCGCCTCGGCCACGGCCGCCACCGCCCGCCCGGCGTCGACCGCGGAGGCGAAGTACCCGGCCACGGTGTGCTCGGGTGGTCGGGCCGGTCGCAGGCGCACGGTGACCTCGGTGATCACCCCGAGCGTGCCCTCCGAGCCCACCAGCAGGCCGGTCAGGTCGTACCCGGCGACGCCCTTGGCGGTGCGCCGACCGAGCCGGACCACCTCCCCGGTGCCGGTGACGACCTCCAGGCCGAGCACGTAGTCGCGGGTGACGCCGTACTTGACGCAGCAGACCCCGCCCGCGTTGGTCGCCACGTTGCCGCCGATGGTCGACCAGGGGGCGCTGGCCGGGTCGGGCGGGTACCAGAGGCCCTGCGCCGCGCACGCCGCCCGGAGCACGTCGTTGACCACGCCGGGCTCCACCACGGCCAGCCGCTCCCGCGGGTTCACCTCCCGGATGGCGGTCATGGCCTCGGTGGTCAGCACCACGCAGCCCTCGACCGCGTTCGCGCCGCCGGAGAGCCCGGTGCCCGCCCCGCGCGGGACCAGCGGGGTGCCGGTGTCGAGGCAGGCGCGGACGGTGGCGAGCACGTCGGCGGTCGTCCCGGCGCGCACGACGGCGGCCGGGGTGCCGTGCGGGGCCCACTCCGCCTCGTCGTGCCGGTGGCCGCCGGTGTCGTCGAGGAGGGTGCCCGCGGGCAGCGCGGCGCGGAGGCGTTCGAGGACCGGTGCTGCTGTCATGCCGTTCACGTTATGGGCAGTCGCGGATTCGTGCGTCGAACCATCCACAGGCCCCGAATTCGTCCACAGTGCCCGGTCGGACCTTGCCGGGTGCGGGCGGTGCGGTGTAGGGGGCCTGCGCCCGTTCGAGGTCGGGGGTGTACGCGGGATGGGAGCCGCGTTACCGTCCGAAGCGGTCTCCCCGGCGTGCCGGGTGAACACCGGTGTACGTGGTTGTGTTGAGGGAGAGGGGAAGCCGGGACATGCCGGAGCGGTTGGCGACCGACCTCCGCCGCGGCGGCCTCGCCGACCTGCCCGCCGTGCTGGCGATGCTCGACGGCGCGGTCGACTGGCTGGTCGCGCGCGGCCGGGCCGGGCAGTGGGGGGAGCGGCCGCTGTCCGAGCGGCCCGCGCGGGTGACGAAGATCGTGCGGGACCACATGGTGTGGCTGGCCGAGGTGGCGGGCGAACCGGTGGGCGCGATCATGCTCTGGCCGGAGGCGCCCCCGCACATCCCACCCGCGAGCGGGCCTCAGCTCTACGTGACCCTGCTGGTGGTCGACCGGCGGTTCGCCGGGCACGGCATCGGTCGGGTGCTGCTGGACCTGGCGGTGTCGGAGGCGCGCAGGCTGGGGCTGCCGGTGCTGCGGGTGGACTGCTTCGCCGGGGTGGACGACCGGCTCGTGGACTACTACCGGGCGGCCGGGTTCGTCGAGGAGTCGCGGTTCACCCTGAACGGCTGGGAGGGTTGCGTGCTGTCGCAACGGGTGTTGTCCACAGGCTGAGGGCCGGTGGTTCCGGAATGTCGGTGCCCTGTGGTTGAGTTGAAATCGGGGGTCCCCCTGGGCTTGTCCACTGTGGACTGACGGTGGGGTGGGTGCGTGCTGGTCGTGCTCGCGTGTCAGTCGTGGGCGCAGGTCGGTTGTGGACGTGCGCCGGTTGTGGGGAGGCGTTGGCTGTGGCGCCGAGGGGGGTTGCCACGGGGTTCCCTGACGGGGGTGGGGTTTCCTGCACGGTCGGGGGTGGGAGCAGGGGGTTTCGGCACCGCAGGTGAACCGTGGGGTGCTGGTGGCGCACGGTCGGGTGAGGACCGGGCTCGATCGGCGGATCGGGTGGGTGGGGGCGCTTGTCATGGCGGGTGCGGGCAACCCTGGGGGCTCCAACGCCCCCCGCCACGGGGGAGCCGTCCGGGGCGGGGGCTCGACACCAAGGATGTGATGACCGATGTTCAGCGTCACCCGCGCGGTCGCCGTGGCCGCCACCGCCTTCGCCGCCACCGCCCTCCCGCTGGTCGCCGCCGCGCCCGCGCAGGCCGACACCAACCTCTGCCTGGACTACCTGGCGGACCGGGGCTACGACGTCGACCCCATCGTCATGAACGCGTGCGGCACGGGCGCGAGCTCCTTCCAGGACAACGAGCTGTGCGCGGACCGGCTGATCGACCACGGCGTGTGGCCCCGGCACGCGGCCAGGGCGTGCGAACTGGCCACCTGGTAGGCGGGCCGCAGGCGCGTCGCCGCCCCGGGGATGGGCGGCGACGCGCCAGGGGTGGGGAGGGCTACTCCTCCTCGTCCTCCGGTTCGAAGGGGGCGATGGTCCACGGGGAGGTGGGCGTCTCGCGCTCGGCGGCGTGGCCGATGGGGATGGTGGCCAGGTCGGGCAGGGTGGTGTCGCGCTCGACGAGGACCGCGAGTTCCACCACGCGGGCGTCGTCGAGGTCGATCTCGGTCTCGCCGAAGAACTGGAACTCGCCGTCCTCGTCGTGGAAGATCCAGATGACGGGTTCGCCGTCGAGGACCGGCTGGGTGGTCCAGGCGCGGTCGCCGTCGAACTCGTCGTCCTCGGACTGCTCGCCGATCTCCCAGGCCGCGCCGACCCCGGCCCGCTCGGCGGCGTGGCCGATCGGCAGGGTCATCAGCTCGGCCAGGCCGGGGTCGAGCTTGAGCAGGTCCTCGATGTGGGTCACAACGCCCTCGTCGTCGCTGGTGACCTCGGTCTCGCCGAGCACCCGCCAGTCGCCGTCGTGGTCGTGGAACACCCAGGTGATCGGCTCGCCGTCGAGCACGTAGGTGCTGGTGTAGGCGTGCGGGTGGTCGTGCTCGTCGGGGTGGTCGTCGTGCTCGCTCATGGGCGCCATCGTGCCCTAGAGGTCCCGGTCCAGCACCGCGGCCGTCACCCGGTCGTCGATCGAGGAGGTGGGAGACTCCGCGTTGACCCACGGGTCCCCGCCGAACCAGGTCTGGAAGATCTTCTCCGCCGTCCTGGTGGCGAGGGCCTGACTGGTCAGCGTCGGGTTGGCCCCACCGGCCGAGTTGGCCAACGCCGAGTTGTCGGCGATGAACAGCCGCGGCACGAACCGCGCCTGGCCGTCGGAGTCCAGCACGGAGGTGGCCGGGTCCAGGCCCATCCGCATGCTCGACTGGACGTGCAGCAGCAGCGGTGCCCAGTCCATCCGGTGCACCGCGCGCGCCCCGGCGGCCCGCATCAGCTCGACCGCCCTGGCGGCGAGGAAGTCGCGGTTGCGGCGGGTGCGGGCGGTGCGCTTGCGGTGCTGGATCTCCACCCGCGCCACCCGGCCGTGCTCGTCGGAGGGCAGGATCGGCGACAGCGTCACCCGGTTGTCCGCCTGCACGTCGTCGTCGGTGACCACGAGCGCGGTCAGCAGGTTGTCGACCTTCGACAGCGAGCTCTTGAGGTCGTTGCCGACCAGCCGCCCGAGCGTGTCCGCGCCCTGCGCGCCCACGCCGCTGTCGTTGTCGTAGACGCCGGAGATGCCGGAGTCGCTGAAGGTCATGGCGAAGCTCTGCAGGGCGGGCGGCAGGCAGACGTTCTCCACCCCGCCGTACCCGGGGAAGTCGCAGCGGACGTTGGAACCGGCGCCGCGCGAGGAACCCACGTAGGAGTCGAACTCGCCGAACACCCAGTCCAGGTGGTGCTCGGTCAGCCCGCGCCCCACCCAGTCGTTCGGGTTGGGCAGGCCGCTGTTGAACCACAGCCGAGGGTTCTCGATGCACCCGCCGGAGAGCACCACGACCTTGGCTTCCACGGTGTGCAGCGCGCCGTCGGGCGTCCGGTAGACGACCCCGCGCGCCTCGCCGTCGGACATCAGCACCTTCACCACGTACGCGTCGGTGATCAGCTCGGCCGCCTTGCCGCCCTGGGACCACGCGTCGGCGGTGAGCATCATCGGCACGTAGGAGTTGTCCGTCGACCGGCGGGCCTTGAGGTTGCGCGGCGCGCGCCGGGGTTCGACGCAGCCCTGGAAGCAGTGCCCGCAGAACGTGCAGCCCTGCGCGTCCGGGTAGAGCAACTGCCGGGGGTCGTTGGTCCGGCCCGCGGTGCCCTGCGGTTGCAGGATGCAGTTCTCCTGCGCGCGGTAGGCCGGGCCGTGCACGTCCTTCGTCGTCTGGTGCGCCAGCCCCAGCCCTTCGGCGCCGCGGAAGAAGAAGGACTCCTTGGTGCCCATCGGCGCTGTCTGCACCGGCAGCGTCTGCTCCACCCACTCCAGGTACGGGCGGAACTCGTCGTAGCCGAAGGGGAACAGGTGCGCGGTGTCGTACTCGGCCTTGTCCGGCCCGTCGTAGCCCGCGAACACCCCGGCGGGCGGGCGAGGGCAGTTGCCGAAGTAGTGCAGCGTCGTGCCGCCCACCCCGGCGATCTGCCAGACGAAGGAGTTCTGCGGGAAGTCCCGCAGCCACGGCGCCTCCGACCGCTTCGACGGGCCCACCCGCAGCACGCCGGTGATCGGGTTGTTGGCGTCGTCCTCCAGCCGGGTCCACTCCTGCTCCGGGCGCAGGTGCCGGGCGCCCGCCTCCAGTACCAGCACGTCCAGGCCACGACCGGCGAGCTCCTTGGCCACCACCGGGCCGCCGCCGCCGGACCCGACCACCACCACGTCGCGCATCTGCACTCCTTCGATCAGCTTCGATCAGCTCAGTCGGTGACGCGGTCGACGCCGCGGTAGTAGCCCTGGAACTCCGCCCACCCGTCGCTGACCCCGGCGTAGCCGGACAGGTCCCAGCCGACCGGCCGCCGGGTGAGCTGGTGGGTGGTCCGGTCGAACACCGGCGCCTCGGAGTAGACGGCGAACGCGGCCAGGGTGGGGATCGTGTTGATCAGGAATCGGGCCGGGGTGCCGTCGGCCAGGCCGGGCCGCTCCAGCCTGCGCAGCACCTCGGCCTTCTCCCTGTACTTCAGGTTCGCGAACGCCGCGGCGAACGGGCCGAGGTTCGAGCCGGGGTTCACCGCGCTCGCGGTGATGTTGAGGATCGCGGCGACCGCCGCCGCGCCCGGCAGGTTCAGGTCGAACGGCCTGCCCACCAACGGGTACGGGATCGCCTGGTCGTAGGTGTACTCCAGCGCGGGCGCGGCGAGGGCGTCCACCCCGCCTGCGGTCTGGGAGGTCACGCCTTGGTGCCGGGAGAACCGGTCCCCACCGGGGACCAGGAACGCCAGCAGGCCCTGGAAGGTGTCGCGGATCGGGGGCAGGGCAACGGCTTCCGCGGTGGGGAGCGAAACCCCCACTGCGGTGAACGCCGCCGCGAAACCCAGTCCGGTGAGCAGGGTTCGTCGGTTGATTTCGGTGGGCAATGGACACCGCCTCAGCTCGGGTGTTGCCCGACACTAGGTCGGTGTCCAGCGCTCTACCAGCACCTGCGCCGAAGTTCCCCGACGTTGACAACGACGTGGTCTGAGGTTGTGGAAAGTGCTGTGCGTCTTGAGGTGTAAGCCGCGAAAATCTGGGTACGGGGATGTTTCCTGTCGCAGACGAACAGTGCTCGCCTTTCGGGCGGCCGGGGACGAGGTCCAGGCCGGGGTCGGCCTGGACCCTGTCGGGGGTCGGTCAGGAGTGGGGGATGTGGTTGTGCTTGATGGCGGTGATGAGGGTGGGGACGTGGGTGGTGAGGGTGGGGCCGGTGGTGTT
>NZ_JAJCXD010000136.1:0-1437 GCF_021056305.1 Actinokineospora sp. PR83 | reverse complement strand
GGCGGTGAGGGTGCCCAGGACCTCCACGCAGGTTTGGCCGTTGGTGCTGCGGGTCGACTTACGCCAGGTTGGGGCGGGGAGCATTGCGCGCCTTTCAGTTGGTGACGCGGCCGGACTTGATGGCCGTGATGAAGGTGGGGATGTGGGTGGTGAGGGTGGGGCCGGCGGTGTTCTTGGAGTCGCGGAGGGCCGTGAGGGTGCCCAGGACCTCCACGCAGCTCTGGCCATTGGTGCTCTTGGTCGACTTACGCCAAGTGGTGCGGGGGGACATTGCTCTGCTCCATTCTTTGGGCCAGTTCGTGGATGAAGCGGGCGGAATCAGCGGTAGTCATGCTGACGCGCCGCACCCCCTCCACCGCCCTCTTGTAGGCAGCCACATCGTAGTCTCTGTGCAACCAGAGGGTCGATCGCCGAGTTTCGACGAAGGCCACGGTGTGGATGTACGACGATTCGATGAGGGTGAACGTGCTTTCGAGTCCAGGGTGCCAACCGACGGCGAAAGGAACCACGTGCAGGTTGATGTTCGCGCGGGCCGACATGGTGCACAGGTGGCGCAATTGGCTGACCATGGTTTTGGGGCCGCCGATGTTCTGGTAGAGCGCACCCTGCCCCATGAATGCCGTGAGCTGTGGAGGTTTTTGCCGGTCGAGGATGCGCTGGCGGTTGATCCGCGTGTGTACCCGGGCAGGGATTTCCTCGGGGGCGATGTCGTCGCGGGACATCATGGCTGAGATGTAGTCCGGGGTTTGCAGCGGGCCGGGGACCAGGAGGGGGTTGACCTCGGTGATGGCGGTGGCGTTCTCCTCGAACTCGACGTAGGCCACCATCTGCTGGCGCTGCTCGGGCAGGGTCGTCGGCATCCACTGCGGGTCGTGGGTGCCGAAGGCCAGGGTCATGATGTTCTCGTACTCGTCGCCCTCCACGCCCAGCACCGTCAGGATGCGCGCCACCTGGTCGGGGGCGGGGGTGCGCTCGCCGGTCTCCCAGCGGGAGAGGATCGCCGGGTCCTTGTTGAGCCGGAAGGCGAACTCGCGCAGCTTCCACTCCCGACCGAGCCGCGCCTGCCGCAGGGCATTGCCCAGTACCACCGATTTGGGGGTCTTCGCCATTCCCACTCCGCTGTTGTCGGCCGGTTACGTCACTGCGTAACCGGTTTTCCCAGTCCATCACCCGTTGCGCGTAATGCGACACCGGGCTATCTCGGCGGGCACTCCGCGCTTTCCCAACAGACTCTGTCGAAGCAGCAAACTACCACCGGCGTCGGACATTGCCCGACGTCCATCCACATGTGGGCAACTCGCTTTGTGGGCGCATTTCTGTCGTACCCCCTCGGTAGTGTGGAATTCGGGGGTTCCCTGGGGGCTGTGGACAACTCGGGGGTTGTGCGGCGGTTTGTCGGTGGGGGTGTGGTGGGATCGGGGCGAGGTCTGCCCAGGG
>NZ_JAJCXD010000135.1:0-3722 GCF_021056305.1 Actinokineospora sp. PR83 | reverse complement strand
CGGGCGGCGCCGACACCCTCGCCGGGCTGACCGGCGCCGAGCGCGAGCGCACTCTCCTCGACCTGGTGCGCACACACGCCGCGGCCGTCCTCGGCCACGCCTCGGCCACCGCGGTCGAACCCGGCCGCGCGTTCAAGGAGCTGGGGTTCGACTCGCTGACCGCCGTCGAGCTGCGCAACCGGCTCGCCGCCGCCACCGGCACCCGGCTGCCCGCCACCGCCGTGTTCGACCACCCCACCCCCCGGGCCCTGGCCGCCGCCATCGCGGGCAGCGCGCCCACCCCCCGGGCCGCGGCGACCGCGGTCACGGCCGATGAGCCGATCGCGATCGTCGCCATGGCCTGCCGCTACCCCGGCGGCGTCGACAGCCCCGAGCGGCTGTGGGAGCTGGTGCGCTCCGGCGGCGACGCCATCGCCCCCTTCCCCGCCGACCGCGGCTGGGACGTGGCGGCAGGCTATGACCCCGCGGGCGAGCGGCCCGGGTCGTTCTCCGCGCGCGAGGGCGGGTTCCTCAACGGCATCGCGGACTTCGACGCCGAACTGTTCGGCATCAGCCCGCGCGAGGCGCTGGCGATGGACCCGCAGCAGCGGCTGCTGCTGGAGGTGGCCTGGGAGGCCTTCGAGCGGGCGGGGGTGCCCGCCGAGTCGCTGCGCGGCAGCCGCACCGGCGTGTTCGCGGGCCTGATGTACTCCGACTACGCCGCCCGGCTCGACACCGTCCCCGCCGACGTCGAAGGCCACCTGGGCACCGGCAACTCCGGCAGCGTCGCCTCCGGCCGGGTGGCCTACGCCTTCGGCCTGGAGGGCCCGGCGGTCACCGTCGACACCGCGTGCTCGTCGTCGCTGGTCGCCCTGCACCTGGCCGCCCAGGCGCTGCGCACCGGGGAGTGCGACCTGGCGCTGGCGGGCGGGGTGACGGTCATGTCCACGCCCGGCCTGTTCGCCGAGTTCTCCCGCCAGCGCGGCCTGGCCCCCGACGGCCGGTGCAAGGCCTTCGGCGCGGGGGCGGACGGCACCGGCTTCGCCGAGGGCGCAGGCCTGCTGCTGGTGCAGCGGCTGTCCGACGCGCGCAAGGCGGGCCGCCGCGTGCTGGCCGTGCTGCGCGGCTCCGCGGTGAACTCCGACGGCGCCTCCAACGGCCTCACCGCCCCCAACGGGCCCGCGCAGGAGCGGGTCATCCGCGCCGCGTTGGCCGCCGCGGGCCTGCGCCCGTCCGATGTGGACGCGGTGGAGGCGCACGGCACCGGCACCGTCCTGGGCGACCCGATCGAGGCCCAGGCGCTGCTGGCCACCTACGGCCAGGACCGCGCCACCCCGCTGCGGCTGGGCTCGGTCAAGTCCAACATCGGCCACACCCAGGCCGCCGCGGGCGTCGCGGGTGTGATCAAGGTCGTCGAGGCGCTGCGGCACGAGGAGCTGCCCGCGACCCTGCACGCCGCCCAGGCCAGCCCGCACGTGGACTGGTCGGCGGGCGCGGTGTCGCTGCTGACCGAGCCGGTCCCGTGGCCGCGCGCCGCGGTGCCGCGCCGGGCGGGCGTGTCGTCCTTCGGCGTCAGCGGCACCAACGCCCACGTCGTCATCGAGCAGGGCGACCCCGAGCCCGCGCCCGCCGCCGAGGCGCCCGCCGAGGTGCCGCTGGTGCTCTCCGCCCGGTCCGAGGCCGCGCTGCGCGCCGCCGCGGCCCGGCTGGCCGAGGCGCTGCCCACCCTGCCCGTGGTCTCGGCCGCCTACTCCCTGGCCACCACCCGGGCCCGGCTCCCGCACACCGCGGTGGCGCTGAGTCCGCAGGCGCTCGACGCGCTCGCCGCGGGCGGGCAGGACCCGATGCTGGTGCGCGGGGTGGCTCGCGACCCCGGCGCGGTCGCGTTCGTCTTCCCCGGGCAGGGTTCCCAGTGGGTCGGCATGGCCCGCTGCCTGCTCGTCGACTCCCCGGTCTTCGCCGCGCGGATGGCCGAGTGCGCCGAGGCGCTGGCCCCGTTCACCGACTGGTCGCTGACCGACGCGCTCGGCGACGCCGACCTGCTCGACCGGGTCGACGTGGTGCAGCCCGTGCTGTGGGCGGTCATGGTGTCCCTCGCCGCCGTCTGGCGCTCCTGGGGCGTCGAGCCCGCCGCCGTGGTCGGCCACTCGCAGGGCGAGATCGCCGCCGCGGTGGTGGCCGGTGCGCTGTCCCCCGAGGACGGCGCGCGCGTGGTCGCGCTGCGCTCGCGGGCGCTGCGCGGGCTGGCCGGGCGCGGCGGCATGGTGTCGGTCGCGCTGGGCGAGGACGGCGTGCGCGCCCGGATCGCCCCCTGGGGCGAGCGGATCTCGGTGGCCGCGGTCAACGGCGCCACCGCCGTGGTCGTCTCCGGCGAGCCCGACGCGCTCGCGGAGCTGATCGCCGCCTGCGAGGCCGACGGCGTGCGCGCGCGCCGCGTCCCGGTCGACTACGCCTCGCACTCCGCCCAGGTGGACGACCTGCGCGCGGAGGTCATGGCCGCGCTGGCGCCGATCCGGCCCCGCGCGGGCGAGATCCCCGTCCACTCCACGCTCACCGGCCGGGTCGAGGACGGGTCCGGGATGGACGCGGGTTACTGGTTCGCCAACCTGCGCTCCACCGTGCAGTTCGCCGACGCCGTCGACCGGTTGCGCGCCGACGGGGTCGGGGTGTTCGTCGAGTGCTCCCCGCACCCGGTGCTCACCGTGGCCATGCCCGAGGACGTCGTGGCTGTCGGCTCGCTGCGCCGCGACGACGGCGCGCTGACCAGGATGCTGCTCTCGCTCGGGGAGGCCGTTGTCGGCGGCGTCGTCCCGGACTGGGCCGCGGTCATCCCCGGCGGTCGCCGCGTCGACCTGCCCACCTACCCCTTCCAGCGCACCCGCTACTGGCTGGAGCCCGGCCCACAGGCCCCCGCGGGCGACACCGAGTTCTGGGCCGCCGTCGCCCGCGGCGACCTCGACGCCCTGGCCCCCGCGGGCCCCGAGCGCGACGCGCTGCGCACCGCCCTGCCCGCGCTGGCCGCCTGGCACGGCCGCAGGCAGGACCGCGAGGCCATCGACTCCTGGCGCTACCGCCTCGACTGGGAGGCCGTGACCGCCACGGGCGGACTGCCCGCGGGCGACTGGCAGGTGCTCGTCCACGCCGAGCAGGCCGAGCACCCCTGGCCGCGCGCTGCCGCCGAGGCCCTGGGCGCCGAGGTCGTCACCGCCGACGACGCCGACGACCGCGCGAGCCTGGCGGCCAGGCTGCGCGGCGACGGCGTGCTGTCCTTCCTCGCCCTCGCCGAGCACCCGCACGCCGAGCACCCCGACCTGTCCGCGGGCCTGGCCCTGACCCTGGCCGCGGTGCAAGCCCTGCACGACACCGGCTCCGCTGCCCGGTTCTGGGCCGCCACCAGCGGCGCGGTCTCCACCGGCGCCGACGACCCGGTCCGCGCGCCCGCCCAGGCGCAGGTCTGGGGCCTGGGCAAGGTCGTCGCGCTGGAGCACCCCGCCCTCTGGGGTGGCCTGGTCGACCTGCCCGAGGAGCCCGCCGACCCGGCCGCCGCCCTGGCCGTCCTCACCGGCGGGGAGGACCAGGTCGCGGTCCGCGCCGACGGCGTGCGCGCCGCCCGGCTGCTGCGCTGCGCCCCCACCGCGGCCGACCCGTGGCGGCCCACGGGCACCGTGCTGCTCACCGGCGGCACCGGCGCGCTCGGCCCGCACGTCGCCCGCTGGCTGGTCGCCGCAGGCGCGCCCCGGGTC
>NZ_JAJCXD010000134.1:0-2477 GCF_021056305.1 Actinokineospora sp. PR83 | reverse complement strand
ACAGGCGGGGGCGGGGGTGGCATCGACACCGCGCTGCACCCGGTCGTCGCCGACGCCGTCGGCGCGGCGGGCTTCGAACTGGAGGAGCTCGACGTCTCCACCGCGGGCCGCAGGCGCCTGGTCCGGGTGGTCATCGACAGCGCAGACAGCGTCGAGAACGGCACTTCCGCCAACTCCGCGAACGCCGTCGGCCTGGACGAGGTGGCCAGGGTGAGCCGGGAGCTGGCCGCGGTGCTCGACGAGCACGACGCCGTCCTGGGCGGCCCGTACACGCTGGAGGTCACCTCCCCGGGCACCGACCGGCCGCTGACCCGCCCCCGGCACTGGAAGCGCAACCGGCTGCGGCTGGTGAAGGTCCGCCCCGTCGAGGGCGCGGAGTACCTCGGCCGGGTCGGCGACGCCGACGCCGAGGAGACCGGTGGGGTCACCCTGCTCGTGGACGGCGCACCGCGCCGGGTCGGGTACGCCGAGGTGGCGCACGCGGTGGTCGAGGTGGAGTTCAAGCAGCCCCCCGCGGCTGAGCTGGCGATGCTCGAGGGTCGGGCGTCCGAGGACGAGGAGGACGCGCGATGAACGTGGACATCGCCGCACTGCGGGCCATCGAGCGGGACAAGGAGATCCCGTTCGAGACGGTCATCGAGGCCATCGAGACCGCCCTGCTGACCGCCTACAAGCACACCGAGGGCCACCAGCCGCGCGCCCGCATCGACATCGACCGCCGCACCGGCCTGGTCCGGGTGCTCGCCTCGACCCTGGGCGAGGACGGCGAGGTCGCCGAGGAGTGGGACGACACCCCGGAGGGCTTCGGCCGGATCGCGGCCACCACCGCCCGCCAGGTCATCCTGCAGCGGCTGCGCGACGCCGAGCACGAGCGCACCTTCGGCGAGTTCGCCGCCAAGGAGGGCGAGATCATCGCCGGGGTGGTGCAGCGCGACACCCGGGCCAACTCCCGGGGCATGGTCATCGTCGGGATCGGCGACACCGAGGGCGTGATCCCGCAGGTCGAGCAGGTGCCGGGGGAGCCGTACGAGCACGGCACCCGGATCAAGTGCTTCGTCGTCGGGGTGGCCAGGGGAACACGCGGGCCGCAGATCACGTTGTCCAGGACGCACCCCAACCTCGTGCGCAGGCTCTTCGCGCTCGAGGTGCCCGAGATCGCCGACGGCACCGTCGAGATCCCGGCGGTGGCGCGTGAGGCAGGTCACCGATCCAAGATCGCGGTCCGCTCCACCGTCGCGGGCGTCAACGCCAAGGGCGCCTGCATCGGCCCGATGGGCGCGCGGGTGCGCAACGTGATGAGCGAGCTGGCGGGCGAGAAGATCGACATCATCGACTGGTCCCCGGACCCGGCGACGTTCGTCGGCAACGCACTCTCACCTGCGAAGGTCGTCTCGGTGACGGTCGTCGACGAGAAGGCCAAGACCGCCCGCGTGGTGGTGCCGGACTTCCAGCTCTCGCTGGCCATCGGCAAGGAGGGGCAGAACGCCCGCCTGGCCGCGCGGCTGACCGGCTGGCGGATCGACATCCGCAGCGACGCGGCGGCGGAGGCGCAGGCGGCACCGGTATCCGGTTCTGCCGACTGAGCCGGACGGGATAGACTTCTGGTGGTTCATCGTCAGATGCGCGCTCCCGGCGGCGTCGGCGCCGCGGAACCCGCCCCCCGGGGCGGCGACCGCCCGGTGCGGACGTGCGTCGGGTGCCGGGTCCGGGCGGCGGACACGGAACTGTTGCGAGTGGTTCTCGCGGCCGGGGAGGTGATCCCCGACCCGAGGCGCCGGATGCCGGGCCGGGGTGCGTGGCTGCACCCCGACGAGCGGTGTCTGGCCAAGGCCGAGAAGCGGCGGGCGTTCCCCAGGGCCTTGCGGTCCGAGGGCGCGGTCGGTGTCGAAGCCCTGCGCGCGGAGTTGGCGCGCCGGGGTGGGCTCGGCGGTGGAATCGGTGCGGGAGAACCCCGCCCCGTGGAAGGAAACAGGAAGCAGGTCGACCCGTCATGAGTCAGCCGTGAAGCTGAAGACATGAACGCGCGACGATAGGACGAGGTCGACGGTACTTGCCGCCGGCCTCATCAGACGAGGAGAGCAGTGGCAGGCAAGGCCCGTGTGCACGAGCTGGCTAAGGAGCTCGGAGTCACCAGCAAGGATGTACTCGCCAAGTTGAAGGACCTCGGTGAGTTCGTGAAGTCCGCGTCCTCCACCGTGGAGGCGCCGGTAGCCCGCAGGTTGCGGGATGCGTACCCCGGCAAGGGCGGGAGCGAGGCCAAGTCCGGCCCGCGCCCCGGTCCGAGGCCGGCCCCCCGCCCGCCCGCACCGCGTCCCGAGCCCAGCGCTCCGGCCGCCGCGGCGAGCACCCCGACCGCACCCAGTGCCCCGGCGCAGCAGGCGACCCCGCCCGCTGCCCCCGGCTTCCGACCGGGCACGCCCGGACCCCGGCCGGGCCCCAAGCCCGCGCCGCGCGTCGAGCAGCCCGCACCGCAGCAG
>NZ_JAJCXD010000133.1:0-6929 GCF_021056305.1 Actinokineospora sp. PR83 | reverse complement strand
GGCGCGGTCGGGGTCGAGCGGGCGCAGGCCGAGGCGGCCGAGCCCGGCCAGCTCCCCGGCGGCGTGCGCCATGCCCGTCCCCGCCCAGGGGCCCCAGGCGACCGCGGTGGCGGCGCGACCGCGGGCGCGGCGGGCCTGGGCGATGGCGTGCAGGGCGGCGTTCGCTGCGGAGTAGGCGCCCTGCTGCCCGCTGCCCCACACCCCCGCGATGGAGGAGAACAGGACGAACGCGTCGACGTCACCGACCAGTTCGTCGAGCAGGCGCGCTCCGGTGACCTTGGCGTCGAGCACGTCCGCCAGCTCCGCCGGGTCGAGGGCGACCACCGGGGTGCGCGGGCCGCCCACACCCGCGGCGTGGATGACCACGGTCGGGGCGTGCTCGGCCACGACGGCGTGGAGGGCGGCGCGGTCGGTCACGTCGCAGGCGACGGTGATGACCTCGGCCGCGGTGTCGAGCTCCGGCGCCGGGCCGCCGGTGCGGCTGAGCAGCACGACCTTGGCCGCGCCGGGCAGGTTCCCGGCGACGGCGAGGCCGAGACCGCCGGTGCCGCCGGTGATCAGCACGGTGGCGCCGTCGAGGACGGCCCGGCCGCGCGGTCGGGGGGCGGCGACGAGGCGCTGGGCGAGGATCGTCCCGCGCAGGGCGATCTGGTCCTCACCGGAGGCCATCGCGGCGCGCAGCCGCTCGGGGTGGGGCTCGCCGGGGGTGTCGGGGAGGTCGATCAGGCCACCCCAGCGGTCGGGGTGCTCCAGGGCCACGACGCGGCCGAGGCCCCAGATGGCGGCCTGGTCAGGGTCCGGGATCTCGTCGCCGACCGCGACGGCGCCCCGGGTCAGGCACCACACGCGGCTGCCCCCGGGGACCTCGCGCAGGGCGGCGAGCAGGTCAGCGGGGGTCTTGCCCGCCAGGTCGAGCACGGTCGCGCCCGGCTCGGCGGCCGTGGCGTCGGCGGCGATCTCCTGCCACACGGGCACGTGGCGCCAGGGGTTGTCGGTGGTCTGGGTGGTGGTGGGCCAGTAGCGGTCGCGCTGGAAGGCGTAGGTCGGCAGGTCGACGGCGCGCGCCCCGGGGTACACGGCTGCCCAGTCGATGGCCACGCCGCCCGCCCACAGCGCCGCGAGACCCCGGGTCAGCGACTCGACCTCGTCGGTGTCCTTGCGCTGCAAGGCGATCATGCCGTCGACGAACGGCAGCAGCGCCGCCTCGGGCCCGACCTCGACCACGTGCGCGGCGTCGAGCCGGGCGGCCCCCTCCGCGAAGCGGACGGTGGCGCGCACGTTGTCGGACCAGTACTCCGCCGCGGCCGGGTCGTGCTCCCCGGCGACGCCGACGAACTCGATCCCCGCCGCGGCGCGCGGGGTCGCGGCGACGGCCTCGGCGAAGGGGGCCAGCACCTGGTCCATGTGCGCGGAGTGGAAGGCGTGGCTGACCCGCAGCAGCGCAGCCCTGGTGCCGCGGACCCGGCAGTCCTCGACCAGCTCCCGCACCGCCTCGGCGTCCCCGGAGACGACGACGGAGCCGGGGCCGTTGACGGCCGCCACCTCCACCCCCGCGGGCAGGCGCAGGTCCTGCTCGGCGGAGCCGATCGCCGCCATGGCGCCGGGCCGCTCGACCGCGCCCATGAGCTCGCCGCGGCGGACCACGAGCCGCGCGGCGTCCTCCAGCGCGAACACGCCCGCGGCCCACGCGGCGGCGAACTCGCCCACCGAGTGCCCGATCACCACGTCGGGTCGCACGCCCCAGGACTCGAGCAGCCGCACCACCGCGACCTCGAAGGCGAAGATCGCGGGCTGGGCGAAGCGGGTGTCGTCCAGCCGCTCCCCGCCCAGCACCGCGGCCCGGACCTCGGCCGGGAACAGCGCCAGCACCTCGTCCCACGCGGCGGCGAAGGCGGGGAAGCGCGCGGCCAGCCCGGCGCCCATGCCCGCGCGCTGCGAACCCTGCCCGGTGAACGCGAACGCGACGCGGCCCGGCTTGGCGGTGGTCACGCCGCGCGCGGCGCGCAGCCGCTCGACGGCCTGGTCGGTGGACCCGGCCACGACGGCGATCCGGTGGTCGAACGCGGCGCGGGCGGTGCCCAGGGACAGCGCGACGTCCGCGAGGGAGGCCCCGGGGTGGGTCGCGAGGAAGTCCGCGAGCCTGTCCGCCTGGGCCCGCGCGGCAGCGGCACCGCGCCCGGAGACGGCCAGGGCGACCGGGCCCGGCTCGGCGGCGGGCGGGACCGGGTCCGCCGCCTGTTCGGCGGCCTGCTCGACGACGACGTGGGCGTTGGTGCCGCTGAAGCCGAAGGAGGACACGCCGATCCGCCACGGCCGCGCAGGCTCCGGCAGCGGCTCGGCCTCGGTGAGCACGGCCAGGCCGCGCCAGTCGACGTGGCCGGACGGGGTGGCGGCGTGCAGGGTCGCGGGCAGGACGCCGTGGCGCAGGGCGAGCACGGACTTGATCACCCCGACGACCCCGGCCGCGGCCTGGGTGTGGCCGATGTTGGACTTGACCGAGCCCAGCAGCAGGGGCCGCTCGCGGTCGGCGCCGTAGACCGCGCCCAGCGCCCCCGCCTCGATCGGGTCCCCGAGCCGGGTCCCGGTGCCGTGCCCCTCCACAGCGTCCACATCGGATGGCGTGAGGCCCGCGTCGGCCAGCGCCGCGCGCAGGACCCGCTGCTGCGCGGGCCCGTTGGGGGCGGTGAGGCCATTGGAGGCGCCATCGGAGTTGACCGCGCTGCCGCGCACGACGGCGAGGACGGGGTGTCCGTTGCGGCGGGCGTCGGAGAGGCGTTCGAGCACCAGGACGCCCGCACCCTCACCCCAGCCGGTGCCGTCGGCGCCCTCGGCGTAGGCCTTGCAGCGGCCATCGGCCGCCAGCCCGCGCTGGCGGGCGAACTCCGTGAACGCCATGGGCGTCGCCATCACCGTGACACCGCCCGCCAGCGCCAGCGAGCACTCCCCCGCCCGCAGCGCCCGCACCGCGAGGTGCAGCGCGACCAGGGAGGACGAGCACGCGGTGTCCACGGTCAGCGACGGGCCCTCCAGGCCCAGCGCGTAGGAGACGCGGCCGGACAGCACGCTGGCCGCGCTGCCGGTGCCCAGGTAGCCGTCGGGGCGGTCGACCGCGCCCGCCACGACCGCCGAGTAGTCCTGCCCGTTGGTGCCCGCGAACACGGCGGTGTCGCTGCCGCGCAGCCCGGTCGGGTCGACGCCCGCGCGTTCCAGGGCCTCCCACACGACCTCCAGCAGCACGCGCTGCTGCGGGTCCATCGCGGTGGCCTCGCGCGGGGAGATGCCGAAGAACCCGGCGTCGAAGGCCGCGGCGTCGGCGAGGAAGGCGCCCTCGGCGACGTAGGTGGTGCCCGGCTTGTCGGGGTCCGGGTCGACCAGGGCGGCCAGGTCCCAGCCCCGGTCGTCGGGGAACGGGCCCACGGCGTCGCCACCCGCGCGCAGCAGGTCCCACAGCGACTCGGGGCTGTCGACGCCACCGGGGAAGCGGCAGCCCATGCCGACCACGGCGATCGGGTCGTCGGCGCTCGCCGCGACGGCGACGGTGGTGGTGGTCCCGGCACCGGTCAGCTCGGTGAGCAGGTGCGCGACCAGCGCGTCCGGGGTGGGGTGGTCGAACACGACGGTGGCGGGCAGGCGCAGGCCGGTGGCCGCGGCCAGGGCGTCGCGCAGCTCCACGGCGGTCAGCGAGTCGAAGCCGAGGTCGCGGAACGGGCGGGTGCGGTCGACGGCGTCGGCGCCGGTGTGGCCGAGGACGGCGGCGACGCGGTCGAGCACCACGCCCGCGAGCTGGTCGGGGGCGACGGTGGCGACCTCGGGGGCCCGCACGGTCTCGACCGGGCGCGCGGCGGGGACGCCCGCCAGCAGCGGGCTGGGGCGGCGGGCGGTGAAGGCCGGGGCGAAGCGGGCCCAGTCGACGTCGGCCACCGCGACGCAGGTGTCGCCCGCGGCCAGCGCCGCGCCCAGCGCGTCGAGCGCGGTGGCCGGGGCCAGCGGGCGCAGGCCCCGGCGGACGAGCTCGTCGCCGGTCTCCCCGGTGGCCATGCCCGCCTCGGCCCACGGGCCCCAGGCGATCGACAGCGCGGTCTCGCCGCGGGCACGCCTGCGCCCGGCGAGGTCGTCGAGCGCGGCGTTGGCGGTGGCGTACGCGCCGAGCCCGCCGCTGCCCCACACGCCCGCGATGGAGGAGAACAGCACGAACGCGCTGAGCCCGCCGGTCAACTCGTCGAGCAGCAGCGCGCCGCCGACCTTGGCGGCGTGCACGGCCCGCAGGTCCTCGGCGGTGGTCTCGGCCAGCGGCCGGGTGAGCACGGCGCCCGCGGTGTGGAACACCGAGTCCACGGGGTGAGCGGCGAGCAGGGCGGCGACCCGGTCGCGGTCGGCCACGTCGCAGGCGACGACGGCGACGCGCGCCCCGCGCCCCGCCAGGGCGGCGCGCAGCTCGTCCGCGCCCGGCGCGTCGGGGCCGCGCCTGCTGACCAGGACGAGGTCGGTCGCGCCGCGGTCGACGGCCCAGTGCGCGACGCGGGCACCCAGGCCGCCGGTGCCGCCGGTGATCAGCACCGGGCCCGCGGGGGTCCAGTCCTCGCCGGGGCGCGCGGGCACGGGAGTCAGCCTGCGCAGCCGCGGACCGGACTCGTCGACGCGGATCGCGTCCTCGGCACCGCCGATGACCGCGCGCAGGTGGGCGGAGTCGCCTTCCTGCTCCACGCAACCGCCCCACAGGCCGGGGTGCTCCAGGGCGGCGACGCGGCCGAGGGCGGCGATGGCGGCGGCCTCCGGCCCCTCGGCCAGGCACCACAGCCGCACGTCGCGACCGAGGGCGCGCTGGAGGCGGTCGAGCGCTTCGGCGGCGGTGGCGGGCCGGAACACGGCGATCGCGCCGTCCGGCAGTTCCGCCACGGTATCGAGGCCGTCGACCTCGGTGTCCCAGGCGACCGTCCCGGGCGGGAACGCCGCGGCGCGGTCGAGGACGGCGGGCGCCCAGGTGACCCGGTAGCGCAGGGCGTCGAGGTCGGACCCGGCGGCCGGGGCGGGGCCGTCGAGCCAGAAGCGGGTGCGCTGGAAGGCGTAGGTGGGCACGGCGACCGTGCGGGCTCCGGCGTGGAAGGCGGCCCAGTCGACAGCCTGCCCGGTGACGTGCAGGCGGGCCAGGGCCTCCAGGGCGGCGCGCTGCTCGTCGCGGTCCTTCTTCTGCGCCGGGACGCACCCGTCGACCAGCGGGGTGAGCGCGGCGTCGGGCCCGACCTCCAGGGCGCGAACCGCGCCGAGGCGGCGCACGCCCTCGGCGAAGCGGACCGGGTTGCGCACGTTGTCGACCCAGTAGGCGGCGTCCTCGGGGTCGCGCTCGCCCGCGACGGGGATGAAGTCGATGGTGCGGGGGTGGCGCTCGACGGTGCCGACGAAGGCGGCGAAGCCGGGCAGCACCTCGTCCACGTGCGCGGAGTGGAACGCGTGGCTGACGTCGAGCAGCGTCGCCCGCACCCCCTCCGACCGGTGGCGCTCGACGAGCGCGCGCACCGCGTCGGCGTCGCCGGAGACGACCACGGAGCCCTCGGCGTTGACCGCGCCGACCTCCACGCCCGCGGGCAGGTCCACCTCGGACTCCGGCAGGGCCACGGCGGCCATCGCGCCGCGCGCGGCGACCGCGCCCATCCGCGCGCCGCGGTCGACGACGAGGCGGGCGGCGTCCTCCAGGGTGAAGATCCCGGCCACGTGCGCGGCGGCGACCTCACCGACCGAGTGGCCGATGACCACGTCCGGGACCACGCCCCACGAGGCGAACAGCCGGGTGAGCGCGACCTCGAAGGCGAAGATCGCGGGCTGGGCGAACTCGGTGTCGCCCAGGCGCGGGCCGCCCTGCTCGACCACTTCGCGCACCGGCGCGGGGAACAGCGCCAGCACCTCGCGCCACGCCTCGGCGAACGCGGGGAACGCGGCGGCCAGGCCCGCGCCCATACCCGCGCGCTGCGAGCCCTGCCCGGTGAACACGAACGCCGTGCCACCGCCGACGACGGTCCCGGTGACCACGTCGGACGAGGTGTTCCCGGCTGCCAGCGCGCGCAGCGCCGAGGGGTGCGCGTCCAGCACGACGGCCCGCTGGGCCAGCGCGGCGCGGGCGGTGCCGAGCGTGAAGGCGACGTCGGCGGCGGCGTGCTCGTCGGCGACCTCGGCCAGCCGCGCGGCCTGCTGCCGCAGCGCCTGCCGCGTGTGCCCGCTCAGCGGCCACAGCACCGGGCCGGAGTGCGTGCCCGCCTGCTGCTCGACCGCGGGCGGTTCCTCGATGATCGCGTGCGCATTGGTGCCGCTGACGCCGAAGGAGGACACCCCCGCCCGGCGGACGCGGTCGCCCGTGGGCCACTCGGCGGGCTCGGTGAGCAGGGAGACCGCGCCGGAGGCCCAGTCGACGTGCGGGCTGGGGGTCTGCGCGTGCAGCGTCCTGGGCAGCACGCCGTGCCGCATGGCCTCGACGACCTTGATGATCCCGGCGACGCCCGCGGCGGCCTGGGTGTGGCCGATGTTCGACTTGATCGACCCGAGCCGCAGCGGGGTCGCGCGGTCCTGGCCGTAGGTGTCGAGCAGGGCTTGGGCCTCGATCGGGTCGCCCAGGACGGTACCGGTGCCGTGCGCCTCCACCGCGTCCACATCGGACGCGGTGAGCCCGGCGTCGGCCAGGGCGGCGCGGATGACCGCGCGCTGGGCGGGGCCGCTCGGGGCGGTGAGGCCGTTGGACGCGCCGTCGGAGTTCACCGCCGTGCCGCGCACCACCGCCAGCACCGGGTGGCCGTTGGCGAGGGCGTCGGACAGCTTCTCCAGCAGCAGGAAACCGGCGCCCTCGGCCCAGCCGGTGCCGTCCGCGCCCGCGCCGAAGGACTTGCACCGGCCGTCGGCGGCCAGGCCCTGCTGGCGGGAGAAGTCGAGGAAGACCTGCGGGC
>NZ_JAJCXD010000132.1:0-4949 GCF_021056305.1 Actinokineospora sp. PR83 | reverse complement strand
CGACAAGGCCGCCGCCCGCCTGGCCCGCGGCGGCCTGGCCCCGTTGCACCCGGCGGCGGGCACCGCCGCGCTGGCCGCCGCCGTGGCCACCGGGCTGCCCGTTGTCACCGCCGCCGACATCGACTGGTCCGCCTTCGCCCTCGGCGCGACCAGGCTCCTCGACCACCTGCCCGAGGCCCGCCGTGCCGCGCCCGCCCCGGCCACCGCCGAGCTGAGCGGCCCCGCCGACGTGCTCGCCCTCGTCCGCGCCACCGCCGCGGCCGTGCTGGGCCACCGCGACGCCGCCGCCGTGCCCTCGGGCAAGCCGTTCCGCGACCTCGGCGTCGACTCGCTGACCGCCGTCGAACTGCGCAACCTGCTCAGCGCCGCCACCGGGCTCACCCTGCCCGCAGGCGTCGTCTTCGACTTCCCGACCCCGGCCGACCTCGCCCGCGAGGTCGTCGACCGGCTCTCCGGCGCCGGGCGCGCCGTTGCCGCCGAGCGCGTGCGGCCGGTCGACGAGCCGGTGGCGATCGTCGGCATGGCCTGCCGGTTCCCCGGTGGCGTCGCGGGTCCCGAGGACCTGTGGGAGCTGCTGGCGCAGGGCCGCGACGCCGTCGGCCCGTTCCCCGACGACCGCAACTGGGACCTCGCCGCGCTGTCCGGCGACGGCGGCTCCGACACCGGCCTGGGCGCGTTCCTGCGCGACGCGTCCGGCTTCGACGCGGACTTCTTCGGCATCTCCCCGCGCGAGGCGCTGGCGATGGACCCGCAGCAGCGGTTGCTGCTGGAGACCACGTGGGAGGCCTTCGAGCGCTCCGGGATCGCCCCGGACGGGCTCCGGGGCAGCGCGACCGGGGTGTTCATGGGCACCAACGGCCAGGACTACGCGAACCTGTTCGTCGGCTCGACCGAGGACGTCGCCGGGCACCTGGTCACCGGCAACGCCGCCAGCGTCGTCTCCGGCCGCCTGTCCTACGCCTTCGGGCTGGAGGGCCCCTCGGTGACCGTCGACACCGCGTGCTCGGCGTCGCTGGTGTCGCTGCACCTGGCCGCCCAGGCGCTGCGGTCGGGGGAGTGCGACCTGGCCGTGGCGGGCGGCGCGACGGTGATGTCCACCCCCGCCGCGTTCATCGAGTTCTCCCGCCAGCGCGGCCTGGCCGGTGACGGCCGGTGCAAGGCGTTCTCCGCCGACGCCGACGGCACCGGCTGGGGCGAGGGCGTCGGCGTGCTGGTCGTCGAGCGGTTGTCCGACGCCCGCCGCCACGGGCACACCGTGCTCGCCGTCGTCCGCGGGTCCGCGGTGAACCAGGACGGCGCGTCCAACGGGCTCACCGCCCCGAACGGGCCCGCCCAGCAGCGGGTCATCCGCGTCGCGCTCGCCGCCGCCGACCTCGAACCGTCCGATGTGGACGTGGTGGAGGCGCACGGCACCGGCACCGCGCTCGGTGACCCGATCGAGGCCGAGGCGCTGCTGGCGACCTACGGCGTCGACCGGGCGCACCCGCTGCTGCTGGGTTCGGTCAAGTCCAACATCGGCCACACCCAGGCCGCCGCGGGCGTCGCCGGGATCATCAAGTCCGTGCTGGCCCTGCGCGCCGGGACCGTCCCCGCGACGCTGCACGCCGACACCCCCACCCCGCACGTCGACTGGGCCGCCGGGGCCGTCGAACTGGCCACCACCGCCCGCCCGTGGCCCGAGACCGGTCGCGCCCGCCGGGCCGCGGTGTCCTCCTTCGGCGTCAGCGGCACCAACGCGCACGTCGTCATCGAGCAGGGCGACCCCGATCCGGTCGTCGAGAACACCGCGGGCCAGGTCCCGTTCGTGCTCTCGGCGCGCTCCGCCGAGGCGCTGGTGGCCCGGGCCGCGCAGCTCACCGACCTCTCGGTGCCCGTCGCGCGCTCCCTGGCGACCACGCGGGCCCTGCACGAGCACCGGGCCGTCGCGGTCTCCGAGGCGGGCGTCCGGGCGCTGGCGGCGGGGGAGCCGCACCCCGACCTGGTGCGCGGCACGGCGGGCGAGCCGGGCAAGGTGGTCTTCGTCTTCCCCGGCCAGGGTTCGCAGTGGCCGGGCATGGCCCGGCAGTTGGCCGCCGAGTCCCCCGTCTTCGCCGCCCGGTTCGCCGAGTGCGCCGCCGCCGTCGACCGGTACGCCGACTGGGCGCTCGACGACGTGCTCGACGACCTCGCGCTGCTCGACCGCGACGACGTGGTGCAGCCCGCGCTCTGGGCCGTGATGGTGTCGCTGGCCGCAGTGTGGCGGTCGTGGGGGATCGAGCCAGAGGCCGTCGTGGGCCACTCCCAGGGCGAGATCGCCGCCGCTGTCGTCGCGGGCGCGCTGTCGCTGGAGGACGGCGCTCGCGTCGTGGTGCGGCGGTCGCAGGTGCTGCGCAGGCTCGCCGGGCGCGGCGGGATGCTCTCGGTCGCGCTGCCCGAGGACGAGGTGCGCGAGCGGATCGCCCACCTCGACGGGATCTCCGTCGCGGCGGTGAACGGGCCCGGCGCGGCCGTGGTCTCCGGTGAGCTGCCCGCCCTGGAAGAGCTGGCCGCCGCGTGCTCCGCCGAGGGCGTGCGGACCCGGCGCGTCCCGATCGACTACGCCTCGCACTCCGCGGTGGTCGACGAGCTGCGCGACGAGCTGATGGCCGTGCTCGACGTCGAGCCCCGCGCGGGCGGGGTGCCGCTGCACTCCACCTCGTCCGGCCGGGTCGAGGACGGCTCTGGCCTCGACGCCGACTTCTGGTACGGCAACCTGCGCAACGCCGTGCAGTTCCACGCCACCGTCGAACGCCTCGCCGCCGACGGGTTCACCACCTTCGTCGAGTGCTCCCCGCACCCCGTGCTCACGATGGGCCTGCCGCAGACCGCGACCGCCGTGGGCTCGCTGCGCCGCGACGACGGCGGGCTGCGCCGGGTGCAACTGTCCCTCGGGGAGCTGGTCGTCGCGGGCGCCACCCCCGACTGGTCGGCGGTGCTCGGTGACGGGCAGCGCGCCGACCTGCCCACCTACCCCTTCCGGCACAGCCGCTTCTGGCCCGCCCGGGTCGCCCCGACCGGCTCGCTCGCGCACGCCGGGCTGGCCGCCGCGGGCCACCCGCTGCTCGCCGCGGCCACCGCGCTGCCCGACGACCAGGGCTTCCTGCTCACCGGGCGGCTCAGCACCGACACCCACCCGTGGCTGGCCGACCACGTCGTCGCCGGTCAGGTCGTCTTCCCCGGCACCGGCGTCCTCGAACTGGCCCTGCACGCCGCCGACCACGCGGGCCTGCCCGGGGTGGACGAGCTGGCGCTGCACGCCCCGCTGGTCGTGCCCGAGGGCGGCGTGGACGTCCAGGTCGCCGTGGGCCCGGCGGTCGACGGCCGCGCCACCCTGACCGTGCACACCCGGCTCGGGGAGACCTGGACCCGCAACGCCACCGGCGTCGTGGCCGAGGTCGCCGCCCCCGCGGTGGGGGCCGCGTGGCCGCCCGCTGGTGCCGAGCAGGTCGACACCGCGTCCACCTACGCCGACCTGACCGAGGTCGGGCTGGTCTACGGGCCGCTGTTCCGCGGGCTGCGCGCCGCCTGGCGCGCGGGCGACGCGGTCTACGCCGAGGTCGTGCTGCCCGAGGACGCCGCGGCCGGGTACGGCGCGCACCCCGCGCTCATCGACGCCGCGCTGCACGCCACCGGCTTCGGCGCGTTCGTCGCGGACCCGGCGAAGGCGTGGCTGCCCTTCGCCTGGCAGGGCGTCGCGCTCGGCGCGGCGGGCGCCGGGCACGTCCTGGTGCGCTTGGCCCCCGCCGGGGAGAACACGCTGTCGGTGACCGCCGTCGACCCGGCGGGCGCGCTGGTCCTGCACGCGGAGTCGCTGGCCCTGCGCCCGCTGACCGCCCCCGCCCCGGCGAGTACCGCGGCCCTGCACGGCGTGGAACTCGTCGAGACCACCCTCGACGGGCAGGCCGCGGCCGTGGGGTGCACCGTGCTCAGCGTGGAGCCGGGCGACACCGAGCCCGCCGCCCGCGCCGCCCTCGACCGCGCGTTCACCGTCGTGCAGGCCGCCTGCGCCGACGACCGGGTCGTGGTCCTGCACGCCACCGCCGACGACCTCGTGGCGGGTGCGCTGCGCGGCCTGGTCCGGGCGGCCGACACCGAGCACCCCGGCCGCGCCACGCTGCTCATCAGCGACACCGCGGACTCCGCGTCGGCGGCTGCCGCCTCCGACGAGCCCGAGGTCGTCGTCCGCGGCGGCACCGCGTTCGCGCCTCGCCTGACCCGCGCGACCGGCCCCGGCACCAGCCCCTTCACCGCCGAGAGCCGGGTGCTGATCACCGGTGGTACCGGCACCCTGGGTCTGTTGTTGGCCCGTCATCTGGTGGCGGAGCACGGTGTGCGGCATCTGGTGTTGGTGAGCCGTTCCGGTGGTGTCGTGCCGGAGATCGATGCGGATGTTCGGGTTGTGGCGTGTGATGTGTCCGATCGGGATGCTGTGGCCGCGTTGTTGGCCGAGCACCCGGTGACCGCGGTCGTGCACGCCGCCGGTGTCCTCGACGACGGCGTGCTGACCGCGCTGACCCCCGACCGGGTCGACACCGTCTGGGGCCCCAAGGCCTCGGGCGCGATCCACCTGGACGAGCTGGCGGGCGAGCTGGAGGCGTTCATCGTCTTCTCCTCCGCCTCCGGCGTCTTCGGCAACGCGGGCCAGGCCAACTACGCCGCCGCCAACACCGCCGCCGACGCCGTCGTCGCCCGCCGCCGGGCCGCGGGCAAGCCCGGCCTGTCGCTGGCCTGGGGCCTGTGGGCCGAGGCCAGCGGCCTCACCGGTCACCTCGACGACGGCCACCTGCGCCGCGCGGGCCGCGGTGGCGGGCGCGCCCTGGCCACGGCCGAGGCGCTGGCCCTGTTCGACGCCGCCCTGGGCGCCGACGCCGCGCTGCTCGCCCCGGTGGACCTCGACCTCACCGCGGCCAAGGCCGCCGCCGCGGCGGCGG
>NZ_JAJCXD010000131.1:25987-29137 GCF_021056305.1 Actinokineospora sp. PR83 | reverse complement strand
ACCGCCTTCGTCGAGCGGGTCGCGCGGGCGCTGCCCGCCACCGCGGGCGGCGTGCGGGGCGCGGGCGACCCCGACCGGCCGGTGCGGCGGGTGGCCGTCTCCGGCGGCGCGGGGGACTCCTACCTCGACGCCGCGACCGCCGCGGGCGTCGACGCGTACGTCACCGCCGACCTGCGCCACCACCCCGCGGGCGAGCACCTGGCGACCGGGGCGGGGCCCGCCCTGGTCGACGTGGCGCACTGGGCCAGCGAGTGGCCGTGGTGCGAGCAGGCGGCGGGCGTCCTGCGCACCGCGCTCGGCGGTACGGTCGTCACCACAGTCTCCACGCGCCGCACCGATCCCTGGACCGTTCAGGCCGCAGGCGCCCCTACCCCGACCGGGAGGTCCACCGGGTGAAAGCCGATCCCGCCGCCCAGCGCAGACTGCTCGACCTCGCCGAGGTCGACGCCGAACTCGGCCGCGTGCACCACCGGCGCACGTCCATGCCGGAGCTGGCCGAGATCACCGCGGCCGAGCAGGCCGTGCGCGCCTGCGCCGACGCGCGCGTCGCCGTGCAGACCCAGCTCGACGACCTCGACCGCGAGGTCACCAGGCAGGAGAAGGAGATCGACGCCGTGCGCGCCCGCGAGGAGCGCGACCGCGGGCTGATGGCGGGTGGCACCCTCAACAGCAAGGCGCTCACCGACATGGAGCACGAGATGGCCACCCTCAAGCGCCGCCGGTCGGTGCTCGAGGACGACCTGCTCGAGCTGATGGAGCGCCGCGAGGCCGTCGGGATGGACGCCCAGCACGCGGGGGTCGCCCTGGCCGAGGCCGAGCAGCGGCTGGCCGAGGTCACCGCCCGCCGCGACGAGAACCTGGCCGACCTGGACACCACCCAGGCCCGCCGCGACGCCGAGCGGGCCACGATCGTGCCCGGCGTCCCGGCGGGGCTGCTGGCCCTCTACGAGCGCAAGCGCGCCGCCCGCGGCATCGGCGCGGCCCTGCTGCGGGCCCGCCGCTGCGGCTCCTGCCAGATCGAGATCGACCGCCGCGAGCTGTCGCTGATCAAGGAGTCGCCCGCCGACGAGGTCGTCGAGCACGAGGAGTGCGGTGTGATCCTCGTCCGCACCGCCGAGTCGGGCGTGTAGCCGGTGGGGGAACCGATGCGCGTCAGCGTGGAGGCCGACGGCGGGTCCCGGGGCAACCCGGGGCCCGCGGGCTACGGCGCGGTGGTCTTCGGCCGGGGCGGCACCGTCCTGGCCGAGCGCGCCGAGGCGATCGGGGTGGCCACCAACAACGTGGCCGAGTACCGCGGCCTCATCGCGGGCCTGCGCGCCGCGGCCGACCTCGGCGCGGACGCCGTCGAGGTCCGGATGGACTCGAAGCTGGTGGTCGAGCAGATGGCGGGCCGCTGGAAGGTCAAGCACCCGGCGATGCGCCCGCTGGCCGACGAGGCCCGCGCCCTCGCCCGCGGCTTCCGGTCGGTCACCTTCACCTGGATCCCCCGCGCCGACAACGCCCACGCCGACCGCCTGGCCAACCAGGCCATGGACGGCACCCCCGTCTCCCGCACCGCCGCGGTCCCCGAGGACGCCGCCGCCCCCGCGAACGCCGGGGACGCGACCGGAGTGGCCCCCGCGGGCGCGGCGGGCCTGTTCGCCGCGCCGGTGGCCCCCACCGCCGCGTCGGCCCGGTCCGCCGACCCCGGCGCGGGTGGTGGCTCGGCCGCGCGGGTGGCCACCGGGCCTGCCCGGACCTCGCCCGCGGGGTGGACCGGCGCGCTCGGCACCCCCACCAAGGTGCTGCTGCTGCGCCACGGCCAGACCGCCATGTCGGTGGACCGCCGCTACTCCGGCCGCGGCGACGTCGCCCTCACCGCCCTCGGCGAGGCCCAGGCCGCCGCGGCGGGCCGCCGGGTCGCCGCGCTCGACGGCGTCGACGCGGACACCCCGATCCTCAGCTCGCCCCTGGGCCGCACCCGCCAGACCGCCCGGGCCGTCGCCGAGGCCACCGGTGGCTCGGTGGTGGTCCTCGACGAGCTGGTGGAGACCGACTTCGGCGGCTGGGAGGGCCTGACCTTCACCGAGGCCGCCGAGCGCGACCCCGACCTGCACCGCCGCTGGCTGTCCGACACCGCCGTGCCCCCGCCGGGCGGGGAGAGCTTCGACGTGGTGCACGAGCGGGTCACCCGGGCCCGCGACCGCGTCCTGGCCGGGTATGCGGGCCGGACCGTGGTCGTGGTCAGCCACGTGACCCCGATCAAGGGCCTGCTGCGGCTGGCCCTCGACGTCGGCCCGTCGATCCTCTTCCGCCTGCACCTGGATCTGGCGTCGCTGTCGATCGCCGAGTTCTACCCCGACGGCAACGCCTCGGTGCGCCTGGTCAACGACATCTCGCACCTGGCCTGACCGGCGGGGCTCACAGCGCCAGCCACAGCGCGACCACGGCCAGGGTGAGCGACAGCGGCACGGTCAGCAGCCCCAGCGCGGTGAACTCGCGCACCGTGGTCCGGATGCCGGTGCCCGCCAGCACCCGCCGCCACAGCAGGGTGGCCAGGGAACCGGCGTAGGTCAGGTTCGGGCCGATGTTGACCCCGAGCAGCATGGCCAGCAGGGCGCCGGGGTGCGGGCCGAGCACCGGCAGCAGCATCAGCGTCGCGGGCAGGTTGTTGACGAGGTTCGCCGCCACCGCCGCGACCGCGGCCACCCCGAGCAGGGCGGGCAGCGATTCCCCGCCGAGCGATTCCCCACTGGGGAGCACGGCGGTGAGCAGGTCCCGCCCCCCGTGCTCGGCCACCGCCTCCACGACCACCGTCAGCGCCACCACGAACAGGCACAGCAGCGGTGCGCACGCCCCCGCCACCGCCCGCACCGTCACCGTTCGCGCCACCAGCCCCCGCCCGCCCAGCACCACCGCCGCCGCGACCGCCACCCACACCGCCGCGACCCCCACGAGCGGACCCGCGCAGAACCCGACCAGCATCGCCGCGAGCACCCCCAGCGCGAACCGCGGCGCGGGCCCCGGCTCGGCCGCTTCCCGCGCCCCGCCCCGTTCCAGGTCGCCCGCGAAGAACCAGCGGAACACCGCGAACTCCACCGCGACCGCCACCACCCACGGGCCCGCCATCAGCCCCGCGAAGCCCAGGAACCCCAGCCCGCTCGCCCCGAA
>NZ_JAJCXD010000131.1:0-25503 GCF_021056305.1 Actinokineospora sp. PR83 | reverse complement strand
GTCACCGCCGCCGCCCCGAACGCCAGCCCCAGCAGCCGCCGCGGCTCGCCCCGGCACGCCTTGCCCACCCGGGCCCCCACCCACCCGAACACCCCGTCGACGTCGGCCATGTGCGAGACCAGCAGCACCGCCGCCAGGAACAGCACCGTGTCGCCCAGTTCGGCGGTCCGCGCCCACGCCGCCCCCGGCTCGACCAGCCCCAGCGCCAGCGCGATCCCGGCCGCGGGGACCGCGGCCACCGCCTCCGACCACCCCCTCGGCCGCCCGACGGCGAACGCCAGGACCGCCGCCAGCAACCCGAAGGCCACGCAGGCCGCCACCCCACCACTGAGCACGGCGCGACGCTAACCGCCCCGCCGCCGGGCGCGGCGGTGGCCCCGGAACGGCCCGGCGCGGCGGGCGGAGCGCGGCTGGTCAGCCGGTGAGGGTGGCCGTGGTGGGGGTGGTGCGGGAGCGGCGGAGGGAGTCGGTGAACGAGATCAGCACGTCGGTCAGGGCGGCGGCGGCCAGCGGGAGGATCGTGCCCGTCTCCACGCCGCCCTCGTCCTCCGGGGTGATCATGCGGTCGGGGACGAAGTGGCCGGGCAGGACCCGGGTGGCGCCCATGGCGAACAGCAGCGGCCGGAGCACGAAGTCCAGGGCCACCAGGTGCCCCTGGGTGCCGCCGGTGGCCAGGGGCAGCACCGCGGTGCCCGCCAGCGCGCCGCTGGGCAGCAGGTCGAGCAGGGACTTCACCAGGCCGCTGTAGGCCGCCCGGTAGACCGGGCTGATCACGACCAGCCCGTCCGCGGCCTGCACCGCCGCCAAGGCCGCGCCGATCCGCGGGTCGCGGCGGTCCTCGGCGAGCAGGGCGACCGTGGGCAGGTCGCGGACCCGCACGGTGGTCACGGTGTGCCCGGCCGCCCGCAGCGCTGCCTCGGTGTGCGTGACGACGATGCCGGGCCGCGCGGTGGCGGACGGGCTGCCGGACACGATGACGATGGTCCCCACGGTGGTCTCCTCGACGAAGGTGGCTGTCAGGCGCTGGTTCGGCCGCGCGGACAGACGCCCCCGGCGAGGCGGTGGAGGTCCACGTGCCTGCGCCGGGTGAGGAGGCGGTCACCGGACATGACCGCGAGTAGAGCAGCCCCGCTGACCGGCCTCAACGCCGTCCACGGAATGGGACGTGGAGCCCGGTGGGCGGACGCCGTATCCTCGTCGTCGCGGCGAGTCGGCCGGGCGGCCGCGGCGGGTGATCCCCGTCGAGGAAAGTCCGGACTCCGCAGGGCAGGGTGATTGCTAACGGCAACCCGGGGTGACCCGCGGGAAAGTGCCACAGAGAACAGACCGCCCGGTCGGTCGGGGTGACCCGAGCGGCCGGGTAAGGGTGAAACGGTGGTGTAAGAGACCACCAGCACCCCGGGTGACCGGGGTGGCTCGGTAAACCCCACCCGGAGCAAGGCCAAGAGGGGGTCCCGCGAGGGGCCCCTGCGCAGACGCCCGAGGGCTGCCCGCCCGAGTCTGCGGGTAGGCCGCACGAGCCTGTCGGCGACGGCAGGCCCAGATGGATGGTCGCCACCGGGGCGCGAGCCCCGGTACAGGATCCGGCTTACAGGCCGGCTCGCCCGCACCGGGTTACTCCGATCGGTGGTACACCGATCGGAGTAACTCCACCTGAGAGTGACGGAAGAATGGGCTGTGACTTCCCACACTCGCTGTGAGCGCGACTCCCGCAAGCGGGTGAAACCTCATGATCGCCCGAATTTTCGGGTCCTCCGGGGGTGTCACCAGCCCTCCCCGGATGATGATGGGTGTGGTCAGATATCAGGCGCACGGCACCAGGAGGGTGGATTGAGCCTACGGAACGCTGCTCGGTAGCTACCCTTTGTAATGACAATCATGTGCCTTTCGTGCTGTACTCGACGGGCACAGCAGAGACCTGCCGCGCAGGAGCACCACGCCCCCGATCACACAACCGCTTCCGCGCACTTGGGAGATCGACATGACCACCCCCATCCTCTCCGCCCTCGTGGAACTGGCCCAGCAGGAATCGACGAAAGTCGACACCGGTGGCCTGCGCACGTGGATCCTCGACAACGTCATCCCCCTGCTGCTGCTCGTCGTCGCGCTGCTGCTGCTGTGGCTCGGCGGCGGCAAGGGCGACAACGCGGGCGTGATGAAACGCCTCGGCGGCGTGATCGTCGCCCTGGCGATCGTCGGGCTCGCGGTCACCAACGCGGGCGAGGGCATCGGTCGGTGGATCGCCGGCCTGTTCACCGGCGGCTGAGCGAAGGTTCCGGTGAACTGACGTGCGGATCCGCACCGACGACGAGGTCTACCGCGTCGACGCCGTCTGGCTCGGCCCGCCCAAGGCCACCTTCCCGTGGCGTGCCAGGTACGTGGCGTGGGGCGTGGGCACGGTCGTGTTCCTGCTTCTCCTGACGGTGCTGCGCAACCTCGGCATCAGCCTGTTCTGGTCCTTCGCCTGGGGCATGGTGGGCACCGTGGCGCTGACCATGGTCATCTGCTCCCGGATCAGCCACGAGCGCCCGCTCGGCGCCGTGCTGACCATGTGGGTGCGCGAGCTGACCGCCCCCAGGGAGACCTCCACCGGCCAGGGCGGAGCGGTCACCGCGTCCGCCGTGCGGATCCGCTCGGAGGTCCCGCGCAGGCGCGACCGGCAGCGGAGCAGGCGCGCGGCCCCCCGGGACGAACGGGTGGCGGCCCCGCGGGACGAGCGGACGACGGTCCCCTGGGGCGCCCAGGCGGCGGCCACCCGGGACGGGCGCGTGGCGGCCCCCCGGGACGGGCGGGCCGACAAGAAGCGGGAGAAGCAGAGGCGCCGCGCCGAGAAGGCCCGCGCCCGGAGCCGCGCCAAGCGCGGGAACAGGGAGGTCAGCGGTGTTCGGACGCCGTAAGGGCGAGCGGGAGGCACTCGCTCCGTACCCGGCGGGACATCCGCAGGACCGAGGACGGGGGCAGGAGCCGGGCCGCTACGAGCAGGCGCAGGCGCGCAAGCGCGGCAAGCGGCTGCCCGGCGAGAGCGGCCTGCCCAGCTACACCCCGGAGATCGCCGCCCGCTCCATCGACGGGCACCTGCTGCGCACCGGCGGCGACGTGTTCGCCTGGTACCGGCTGGGCCCGCAGCGCTGGTCGTTCCGGTCGGACTCGCAGCGCCAGGACCTCATCGCCGCCATCGCGGGCCAGTACGCGGAGCTGGCGGGCCGGTGGATGCACCTGCGCGTCACCACCCGGCCCTACCCGATCCGCATGTGGGCCGAGGCGCACGTGCACAACGCGGTGAACCGGCTGCCGGACGTGCCCGGCGCGCTCAGCTTCGACGACTACCTCGTCGGCGAGCAGCAGCAGCTCCTGGGCCGCTCCATGGCCGAGAAGGAGGTCTACCTCGGCGTGCAGGTGCAGACCCGCAACGTGGTCGACCGGGCCGTGGAGCGGGCCGCGCCGCTGCTGCGCAAGGTGTTCCCGGACGCCGTCGACGCCGAGCTGATGGCGATCGAGTCCGAGGTCGAGCACCTCGACCAGGTCGTGGGCTCCGCGGGCCTGGAGGGCCGCCCGGCCACCGCCGAGGAGATGTCCTGGCTGATGCACCGCTCGTGCTCGCTGGGGCTGCCCGCGCCGCGGAACATGCCCGCGGTGCCCGGCGCGGCCTGGGAGCCGGAGGACCTGGCCAGCTTCACCGACGCCGCCGACTTCCACCAGGACCCGTACGCGCCCACGGTCACCGTGCGCGGCCGCACCGGGTCCAACGCCGGGGTGACCCGGCACGTCACCGTGCTGACCGTCGGCATGATGCACGGCCTGACCATCCCGGAGATCGACGACCCGTGGGTGCAGCGCAGCGACCGGCTCCCGGCCTCGGTCGAGTGGTCCGCGCGCATCTACGTGCGCCGCCCCGAGGAGGTCCAGGGCGAGCTGCAGCGGCAGATGAACAAGGTCCGCTCGCAGGTCAAGCACTACACCGACGAGCACGAGCTGGAGCCGCCGCAGTCGCTGGCCCGGCAGGCGAGCCGGGTGCTGGAGATCGACGACGAGATGACCTCGGGCTTCACCGCCCTGGCCACCCGGGTCCGCTCCTGGTGGCGGCTGGCCGTCTCCGGCCCCACCGAGCGCGACTCGCTGCGGCTGGCCCAGCAGCTTCTCGACCTCTACAAGCCCAAGGTCGCCATCGAGCACCCCGAGGCGCAGTACGCGCTGGCCAGGGAGTTCATCCCCGGCGAGCCGCTGGCCTCCAGCGCCTACCTGCGCCGCGGCTCGGTGATCTGGGCGGCCTCGGCCGTGCCCACCGCCACCGCCGAGGTCGGCGACCGGCGCGGCATCCTGCTCGGCGAGACCTGCACCGCCACCCGGCGCCCGGTGGCCTGGGACCCGTGGATGGCCCAGGAGATCCGGGACGCCTCCGGCCTGACCGCCATGGTCGCCGGGCTCGGCGGCGGCAAGTCCTTCCTCGGCGGCGGCATCGTCTACAAGACGCTGCGCGCCGGGGCGCACTGGACGATCCTCGACCCGTCCGGACCGCTGGCCCGGCTCTGCGACCTGCCCGAGCTGCGGCCCTACGCGCGGCCGATCAACCTGCTCAACGCCCAGGCGGGCATCCTCAACCCGTACCGGGTGGTGGCCGAGCCCAAGCTCGACCACTTCCTCGACGACGAGGACCCCGAGCGCGCCTGGCGCCGGGAGAAGGCGCTGGCCGCCGCGACCCGCCGCCGCCTGGTCCTCGACGTGCTCTCCGGCCTGCTGCCCTACGAGGTGGCCAAGCTGCCGCAGAGCCGGATCGTGCTGCTGCGCGCGGTCCGCACCGTCGGCGGCCGGGCCGACGCCGACCCCAGCCTGGTGTTCGACGCGCTGCGCCGCGACGCCAGCGAGCACCGCGAGCACGCCATCGTGGTGGCCGACTTCCTCGACGAGATGAAGGAGCGGATGTCGCTGCTCATCCCCGAGCGCGGCGCCGACCCCTACGACGAGCAGCGCGACGACCGGATGACCGTGCTGACCATGGCGGGCCTGACCCTGCCCAAGGACGGCGTGGCCCGCGAGCACTGGACCGACGCCGAGGCGCTCGGCGTGGAGATGCTGAACCTGGCCGCCTGGCTGACCCAGCGCTCCATCTACGAGAAGCCCAAGGACATGCGCAAGGGCGTGTGGATCGACGAGGCGTTCTTCCTCTCCGAGGTCCCCACCGGCCGCGTGCTGATGAACCGCTTCGCCCGCGACTCCCGCAAGTGGAACGTGCGCGTCCTGCTGTCGAGCCAGATCCCGGCCGACTTCCTCAAGATCCAGGGCTTCGTGACGCTGCTCGACTCGGTCTTCATCGGCCGCCTCGACGACGACCAGGCCCAGGCCGACGCGCTGCGCCTGCTCAAGGTCCCGGTGGGCGCCGGGTACGAGCAGGTGGTGGCCGGTCTCGGCCGCCGCCCCGGCGGGCAGCGCGGCACCGAGCGCGACACCGCCCCCCGGCAGTTCATCTTCGGCGACGGCGCGGGCGGGGTGGAGCGCATCCGCATCGACCTGTCCGGCAACCACCTCGACCACCTGCGCGCGGTCATGGACACCACCCCGGACGGCCAGCGCGACTCCACCGCCGCCCGCGCGGCGCTGCCCGAGGCCGCGCTGCCGCACGCCCCGGAGATCCCCAGCGAGTTCGACTTCGTCGCCGTCGACGGGTCCACCATGCCCAGCGACGAGGAGTTCGAGCGGGCGGCGGAGTTCGAGCTGGGCCTCACCGAGGACGACTACCTCGACGCGGGCGCCCTGGAGGGCACCCTGGTCGTCGGCGACAACGGCACCGACGGCGACGCCGGTGACCAGGGCGGCGGCGACAAGCCGAAGAAGAAGCACGGCCGCGAGGACGCGGCGTGAGCGCGCAAGAGGGGGACAAGCCTGTCGCCGACCCGGGGCGATTGGCTATTTTGATCAAGTTTGTGCCCGGTCACCCGAGTCCGTTGGGGTTGGTGGACGCCTGATGATCACGGTCCTGGTGTTGGTCGCCCTGGCGGCGCTGGTCAAGCTGCGCGGGGTCCTCGTCTCCGGCATCCGCCGCACCGCGCACCCCGGCCGCAAGGCCGCGCTGGTGCTGGTCACCGGGATCGTCGCGTTCCAGGCGCTGCTCGGCAGCCCGGCGATGGCCCAGGACGCCAACGACTGCGTGCCCAACCCGGAGCGCCCCGGCGCCGGCATGGTCGGCGCGCTCGACCCCCCGCAGGGCAACGGCGAGGCGGGCAGCCCGTACATCACCTACGCCTACGCGGGCATGGTCTGGCACGTCTACGACGAGTCCTGCGGCGGCCTGGTGCCCGCGGGCGTCAGCGACCCCGGCGCCACCATCGACACCTGGGTCGGCAACGAGCTGTTCAACGTGGCGAAGAACATCGTCGGCGCCACGAACTCGCTGCACTACACGCTGCTCACCGGCGGTGTCCTCGGCGGGCTCAACGAGCAGATCGGCAAGGCCGCCGACGCCGTGTTCGACAACATCTACACCCAGCTGTTCAGCATCTTCATGCTGGTCCTGGCGATCCTGATGTTCCGCCAGATCTGGAAGGGCGACCTGGCCACGGTCAGCAAGCGCGCCCTGTTCGCGCTGGCGGGCATGTGGCTGGCGGCGTCCTCGGCGGTGCTGGTGAGCAACTACGACCGGGTCGACGACCTGATCGTGCGCACCACCACCGGCATCCAGGCGGGCTTCGTCGACCCGCAGGAGGACCGGGTCGTCCGGCACGTCCTGCCGACCGAGCTGCACAACAAGGTCGTCTACGAGAACTGGGCGCGCGGCGAGTTCGGCGCCCCGGACTCCCCGCAGGCGGAGAAGTACGGCCCCCGGCTGCTCGCCGCGCAGGCGTGGACCCGCGACGACGTGGTCACCGGCAAGGACGCCGACAACGCCGCCGAGCAGGCCAAGAAGGCCGACTACAAGCAGATCGCCACCGAGCTGGGCCCGGCCACCGGCTACTTCAAGGGCACCGACGGCAGCCGCACCGGCGCGGGCATCCTGGCGCTGTTCCAGTCGATCGTGTACTCGCTGTTCCAGCTCTTCGCCAAGCTGGCGGTGCTGCTGGCCCAGTTGCTGCTGCGCATCCTGGCGCTGACCGCGCCGATCATCGGCCTGGTCGCGCTCATCCACCACGACATCCTGCGCAAGGTCGGCCGGGCTGTCGGCGCGGTGGTGCTCAACGTGCTGGTGCTGGCGATGCTGGCCGGGGTGCACTTCAAGTTCCTGGAGCTGATCTTCTCCCCGGGAGCCAAGCTGTCGCTGCTGACGCAGATGCTGCTGGCCGCGGCGGTCACCCTGGTGTTCTTCCTGGTCGGGCGCCCGATGCGGCGCATGTGGCAGATGCTGGAGCTCTCCGTCGGCGCGGCCGGGGCGTCGATGCCCGCGGCCGGGTCGGGGATCTTCTCCCGCTTCCGCCGCGGCAAGCACGACGGCCCCACCCCGCAGGACGAGTTCTGGGAGACCGTCCGCGACGGCGAGGCCGCCGAGCGCGACGCGCTGGTCCCCGCTGGCGGCGGGCGCAGGCCCCGGCCCGAGGCCAGCAACCCGGTCACCGCCACCGCGCAGCGGATGGACACCCGCGCCCGGCAGGCGGCCATCGGCGGCTCGCAGCCGCTGCTGGGCCCCGCCGGCGCGGAGTCCGGCGACCTGGTCGTCAGCCCCGGCCGCGGCACCCCCGGCACCCGGGTCGTGCTCGGCGGCGGGGGCAGCCGCACCGTCGACACCGTCCCGGTCGCCGACCGCGGCTGGGACCGCGGCGAGGACTCGGTGGTCGTCCCGTCCATGGTCACCGCCGGGAACGACTTCGGACCGGTCGAGCCCGCCCCCGCGCTCACCCCGGCGCCCAAGGCCGCCGAGGTCGAGATGGTCCAGGGCAGGCCCGTGCACGTGGTCTACCGGCCCTCGCGCGGCCTGGAGGTCGCCCCCGACGGCCCGCCGCGGCGGCTGCCGCTCAACGACGGTCCGCTCGGGACCGACACGGTGGTGAGGTGACCCGTGCCGATCCGCACCAACCGCGGCCGGGCCGCGGTCTACCGCAAGCTGTGGGGCTGGCCGCTGCGCTCGCCCAAGCACCTCGCGGTGGCCGCGTTCGCCCTGGCCCTCGTGGTGGTGGCGATCGGCGCCGCGGCACCCGGGGTGATCGGCACCAGGAGCGCGCCCGGCCCGAGGAACCCGGTCGCCGCGGCCGCCTCCGCGGTCCCGTCCGGCACCCCGGCCCCGCTGCCGGGGTCCGGCGGCCCCACCGCGACCATCACCCAGACCCGCATCACCGCCCCGCCCGGCACACCCACCTCGGTGCCCCCGGCGCCGCAGGCGCTGGAGACGGCGCGCAAGTGGGTCGAGAAGTGGGTCACCCACCCGAGCGGCATCACCAACGCGGAGTGGCTCGAGGCCCTGCGCCCGTACACCACCGAGGAGTACCTGCCGGTGATGCGGTCGGTCGACCCGGCCAACGTCCCCGCGAGCAGGCTGACCGGGGAACCGAAGGCGGTGCGGTCGTTCCCGAAGTCGGTCGAGGCCGAGGTGCCCACCGACGGCGGCACGCTGAAGCTGACCGTCATCGACACCGGTGCGGGCTGGCGGGTCGCCAACTACGAGCAGCAGGAGGGCTGAGCCATGCGGGGGACGGTGATCGCGGGCACGGCCGCCGCGGCCGTGGTTGCCGTGGTCGTGGGCACCGGCGTGCTCAACACGGTCGTCAACCAGACCGAGCAGGCCGCGAACCAGGTGCGGCTGGCCTCCTGCAACGCCAGCCTGGGCCCGACCAGCACCGGCCCGGCCGGTTCCGGTGAGGGCGACGCGGCCCGGCTGACCGACGAGCAGCGCGGCACGGCGGCGCTGATCGTGTCCATCGGCAAGCAGCGCGGCCTGCCGCCGCTGGCCTGGCAGGTGGCCATCCAGGCGGGCATGACCGAGTCCGGCCTGCGCAGCCTGCGCTACGGCGACCGCGACTCCCAGGGCATCTTCCAGATGCGCCCGTCGATGGGCTGGGGCACGGTCGAGGAGGTCACCAACCCCACCTACGCGGTGAACAAGTTCTACGACGTCCTGCTGGAGGTCCCCGGCTGGGACGGCCAGCGCCCCGGCGACTCCGCCCAGGACGTGGAGCGCTCGGCCTTCCCCGACCGCTACCACCGGTGGGAGGCCATGGCGGCCCACCTGATCGGCAGCGTCGGCCAGGTCGCCAACTTCACCGGCTGCGGCCAGGGCGTCGGCGCGCTGCTGCCCGCACCCACCGCCGCCGCGGGCAACGCCATCCAGTGGGCGCTGGGGCAGCAGGGCAAGCCGTACGTGTGGGGGGCGCCGACCAACCAGCAGAACTCCTACGACTGCTCCAGCCTCATGCTCCAGTCCTACCGCGCCGCGGGCATCCAGCTTCCGCGCACGTCCCGCGAGCAGTACTACGCGGGCGCCATGCTCCCGCTGGAACAGGCCCAGCCCGGCGACCTGCTGTTCTGGGCCACCGACGAGAGCGACCCCAGGACCATCCACCACGTCGCCATGTACCTGGGCGACGGCAAGATCGTCGAGGCCCAGCAGACCGGTGTCCCGGTCCACATCCGACCGGTGAAGTTCACCGAGGGCGAGCTGGTGAACCAGGCCGTCCGCCCCGGTGTGTGAGGAGTCGACATGTACAACCCCGATCCCCGGAACCCCCTGCGCGACTACCTGGAGTCGTCGCGCAAACCCGGTGTGAGCCAGGGGTACGTGGTCCTGCCCCGCTCGCTGGCGGAGGCCATGCCCCTGCCCTGGCAGCAGCAGATGGCCCACCTGATGCACGAGTTCCACCAGGTCTACGCCCACCTGAGCTGGCCGGAGTACCGGGTCGTCCCGTCCCGCCGGGAGCGCCTGGTCGACCTGGACGAGGACCAGCTGGCCGAGGTCGGCTGCTTCGTCGAGATCGACGTCGACGGCGACCTGGTCTACCGGGAGCGCAACGGCAGGCGCATCGAGGACCCGGAGAACCAGACGGTGCTGGTCTCCTGCCTGGACCCGATCCCCGGGCAGCACCAGAACGCCAACCAGGACACCCCGCCCCGCGGCATCCCCATGCAGCAGGCCCCCGGCTGGAGCTAGGTCGTGTTCGGGAAGCCCGTGTCCGCGATAGCCGCGCCGGATGCGGCCCCTGACGGCACGGGAGGAGGACACCGATACAACCCCGGTATCGGCGCCCTCCTCCCGCACCGCCAGGAACCACCCCGATCACGACTCTCATCGAACGAGACTTCCCGAACACGACCAAGGTGGACAGCATGACAAAGGACAACAACCCCGACCCGGGCTGGTACTACAACACCAAGACCAACCAGGTGGAGCACGGCGAGGTCGGCAAGGCGATCGACCGCCTCGGCCCCTACCCCGACCGCGCGAGCGCGGAGCGGGCCCTGGAGACCGCCAGGGCGCGCACCGAGGCGGCGGACAAGGCCGACAAGAACTGGGGCTCCGAGGGCTGACCGGTGGAGGCGTCCCGGCGGTGGTGCACTCCACCGCCGGGCCCGCGACGGCGTGGCCCCGCTCACCCACAAGGGTTAGGGTTCGGGGGTGGATGAGGACTTCGCAGCCGTCCGAGCCGATTTCGCGTTGCCCGACCACTACCCGCCCGCCGCGGTGGCCGAGGCCGAGGAGGCGGTGGCGCGCGGCCCCCGGTTCGACCGGCGCGACGCCACCGGCATCCCGTTCGTCACCATCGACCCGCCCGGCGCCAAGGACCTCGACCAGGCCATGGCCCTGGAGCGCACCGCCACCGGCTACCGCGTCCACTACGCCATCGCCGACCTCGGCGCCTTCCTCGACCCCGACGGCGCCCTGGACCACGAGGCCCGGCACCGCGGCCAGACCCTGTACCTGCCCGACGGCAAGGTGCCGCTGCACCCGCCCGTCCTGTCCGAGGGCACCGCGAGCCTGCTGCCCGGGCAGGACACCGCCGCCGCGCTGTGGACCATCGACCTCGACGCCGACGGCGAACCCACCGGCGCCCACGTCGAGCGGGCGCTGGTCCGCTCCACCGCGCAGTTGGACTACGAGAGCGCCCTCGACCGCGGCCACCCCGCCATCGAGCTGCTGCCCGAGATCGGCAGGCTCCGCCGCGCGAGCGCGATCAAGCGGGGCGCGGTCGAACTCCAGCTCCCCGAGCAGGAGGTCGAACCCGACGGCGACGGCTGGCGGCTGGCGCTGCGCCCCCGCACCGAGGTCGACGCGTGGAACGCCGAGATCTCCCTGCTCACCGGCATGGCCGCGGCGGAGATGATGCTCAACGCCGGGATCGGTGTCCTGCGCACCCTCCCCGACCCCGACGACGGCGCGGTCGAGTGGTTCCGGCGGTCGGCGAAGGCCCTGGGCGTCGACTGGCCCGAGGGAGTGGGCGTCGCCGAGCTGCTCAGCGGCCTGGACCCGGCGCGGCCCGAGGCCATGGCCCTGTTCATGGACGCCACCCGGTTGCTGCGCGGCGCCGGGTACACCGTCTTCGACGGCGAACCCCCGGCCCTGACCACCCACGCCGGGGTCGCCGCCGCCTACGCGCACGTCACGGCCCCGCTGCGCAGGCTGGTGGACCGGTTCGCCACCGAGATCTGCCTGGCCACCTGCGCGGGCCAGGAGGTCCCCGACTGGGTCAAGGCCGCCCTCCCCGGGCTGCCCGCGCAGATGGAGACCTCCGACGGGCTCGCCTCCAAGGTCGACCGGGCCTGCCTCGACCAGGTCGAGGCATGGGTCCTCGGCGACCGGGTCGGCGCCGAGTTCGACGCGGTGGTGCTGCGGGCGGAGGTGACCTCGGCGGAGGTGTTCATCGCCGACCCGCCGGTGCTGGCCAAGTGCGCGGGGGAGGGGCTGCCCGAGGGGGAGACCATCCGGGTGCGCCTGACCGAGGCCGACCGGGACCGACGGCGGGTGTCGTTCGAGCGGGTCGCTACCGTCTGAGGGACAACTGCGGAGGGACGTGGACGTGACCGAGGTCAGCAAGCTCAAGGTCGGTGTGCTCGGCGGTACCGGACCGCAGGGGAAGGGCCTGGCGCTGCGCTGGGCCGCGGCGGGCATCGCCGTGGTGCTCGGCTCCCGCGCCGCCGACCGGGCCGAGTCCGCCGCCGCCGAGCTGCGCGGGCAGGCGGGCGTGGAGCACATCACCGGCCTGGACAACGCCGCCTGCGCCGCCGACGCCGACGTGGTGCTGGTCGCGGTGCCCTGGGACGGCCACCGCGACCTGCTGGTCTCGCTGCGCGACGAACTCGCCGGCAAGATCGTCATCGACTGCGTCAACCCGCTCGGCTTCGACAAGCAGGGCCCGTTCGCCCTGCCCGTCGAGGAGGGCAGCGCCGCCCAGCAGGCCGAGCAGGTCCTCCCCGACTCCCGGGTGACGGCCGCCTTCCACCACGTCTCCGCGGTCTCCCTGGCCGACCTGTCGATCACCGACCTGGACATGGACGTCCTCGTCCTCGGCGACGACCGCGAGGCCACCGACGTCGTCCGCGCCCTCGCCGACACCATCCCCGGCTTCCGCGGCGTCTACGGCGGCAGGCTCCGCAACGCCCACCAGGTCGAGGCGCTCACCGCCAACCTGATCGCCATCAACCGCCGCTACAAGGCCCACGCGGGCCTGCGCATCACCGACATCTGAGGTGCGCGACGACCTCGGCGCCCCGGTCCCGCTGACCGCCGCGCCCCGCCGGGTGGTCAGCCTGGTCCCCTCGCTCACCGAGGCCCTGGCGCCCACCGGGGCCCTGGTCGGCGCCACCGACTACTGCACCCACCCGCCGGACCTCGACGTCCGGCGGGTCGGCGGCTCCAAGTACCCGGCGGTCGCCGCGGTGCTCGACCTCGCCCCGGACCTGGTCATCGCCAACTCCGAGGAGAACCGCCCCGAGGACGTCGCCGAACTCCGCGCCGCGGGCACCCCCGTCTGGGTGACCGAGGCCCCGACCACCGTCCCCATGGCCCTGGCCTCCGCGCGGCGCCTGTTCACCGAAGCCCTGCGCGTCCCGGTCCCGGACTGGCTGCCCACCGCCGAACGGGTGTGGGCGCGGGTCACCCCGCACCGCGCCACGGCCGTCACCCCGGTCTGGCGCAAACCCTGGGTGGTCCTCGGCCGCGACACCTTCGCGGGCGACGTCCTGCACCGCCTCGGCGTCCGCAACGCCTTCGCCGAGCACCCCGACCGCTACCCGCGCCCACCGCTGGAAGACCTCAACGCGGCCCCGGCCGACCTGGTGGTCCTCCCCGACGAGCCCTACGAGTTCACCCCCACCGACGGCCCCGGCTTCTTCCCCGGCAAGACGCCGGTCCTCGTCATCGGCCGCCACCTCACCTGGTACGGCCCCTCCCTCGTCGAAGCCCGCCACCACCTGGACGAGGCCATCACCCGAGCCCTGCGCACCCCCTGAGCAGGCGCACCCCGCCAGAGCAGCCCGAATCAACCCCAGCACGCACCACTGACAAGAACGCCGCAGCCGCCCCGAGTCGTCCACACCCCCGCGTCAGCGGAACTCGTCCGTGGCCTCCCGCAGCATGTCCAGCACCCCGGGGTCCGAGGTGGCGTGCCCCGCCCCGGGCAGCACCGCCAACCGCGAGTCCGGCCACGCCTGCCGCAGCTCCCACGCCGTCACCGGCGGGCACACCACGTCGTACCGGCCCTGGATCAACCGCCCCGGGATGCCCGCCAGCTTCCCCGCCTCCGCCAAGAGCTGGTCGTCGGCCAGCCACCCCCGGTGCGCGAAGTAGTGCAGGGCGATCCGGGCGAACGCCACCGCGAACCGGGGCTCGGCGTACTGCGCGATCAACCCCGGGGCGGGCAGCAGCGAGACCGTCGAGCCCTCCCAGTTGCTCCACGCCGTGGCCGCCGCTGTGCGCGTCGCCTCGTCCGGCCCGAACACCATGTCGTGGTAGGCCACCAGCGGGTCCACCCCGGTGGGGACCAGGGACCGGAACTTCGCCCACGCCTCCGGGAACAGCGCGCCCGCCCCGCCCCGGTACAGCCAGTCCAGTTCCCGGGGCCGCAGCAGGAACACCCCGCGCAGGATGATCTCGCTGACCCGCTCCGGGAACTGCTCCGCGTAGGCCACCGCCAGCGTGCAGCCCCACGACCCGCCGAACAGCAGCCACCGCTCGACGCCCAGGTGCGCGCGCAACCGCTCCACGTCCGCCACGAGGTGCCACAGCGTGTTCGCCGACAGGTCCGCGCCCGGGTCGGCGACGTGCGGGGTGCTGCGCCCGGAGCCGCGCTGGTCGAACAGCACGATCCGGTAGGCGGTGGGGTCGAAGTGCCGCCGCTGCACCGGGTTCGTCCCGGCGCCGGGACCGCCGTGCAGCACGACCGCGGGCTTGCCCGCCGGGTTGCCGCTGACCTCCCAGTACACCCGGTGCCCGTCACCCACGTCCAGCATCCCGTGGTCGTGCGGCTCGATGGCGGGGTACAGGGCGGCAGGCATGGGGACATGCTGCCCTACCCGCCCGGGCACCGGGGCGGACAAGTCGCGAACCGGACCGCGGCCCCGGGGAACCGGGACCGCGGCACCGGGATCAGTGGAAGGCGTGCTCCGGGCCGGGGAACTCCCCGCCGCGCACGTCGGCGGCGAACCGCTCGGCGGCGCCCAGCACCACACCCGCCAGGTCCGCGTACCGCTTGACGAACCGCGGCGCCTTGGCCCGGCGCAGGCCCAGCATGTCCTGCCACACCAGCACCTGGCCGTCGCAGTCCGGCCCGGCGCCGATGCCGACGGTGGGCACGTCCAGCTCGTGCGTGACCCGCTTGGCGACCTCGGCCGGGACCATCTCCATCACCACGGCGAACGCCCCGGCCGCCTGCAGCGCCACCGCGTCGGCGACCACGGAGTCCCCGTTCTCGCCCCGGCCCTGGACGCGGTAGCCGCCCAGGTTGTGCTCGCTCTGCGGGGTGAAGCCGATGTGCCCCATGACCGGGATGCCCGCGGTGGTGATGGCCCGGACGTGCGGGGCGAACGCCGCGCCGCCCTCCAGCTTCACCGCGTGCGCGCCGCCCTCCTTCATGAACCGCACCGCCGTGGCCACCGCCTGCTCCACGGAGACCTGGTAGGAGCCGAACGGCAGGTCGGCGACCACCAGCGCCCGCTTCGCCGACCGGGTGACCGCCCGCACCAGGGGGATCAGCTCGTCGACGGTGACCGGCAGGGAGGTCTCGTACCCGTAGACGTTGTTGGCGGCCGAGTCGCCGACGAGCAGGACGGGGATGCCCGCCTCGTCGAACAGCTCGGCGGTGTACATGTCGTAGGCGGTGAGCATGGGCCACGGCTCGCCGCGCTGCTTGAGCTCCCGCAGGTGGTGGATCCGGACCCGCTTCGCGGGCTGTGCCCCTCGCGGTGCGGTGCCGGTCCCGTACGGGGCCGCGACCTCAGTGTTCTCGGACATCGCTGTCGACCGTCCTTCCCTCGTGGCCTGCTTCGGCGCAGGTCCCCGGGTTCGCGCGGATGGCATTACCCGCTCAGGGTGACACCGCGCCCCCCGGCTGACGAGTGCGTGTCGCCCACCTCACAGCGGGTGCGCGCCGCCGCGGCGGTGAAACACGCGCGAGGTCCTCGTCGATTCCCGGTCGTGATCACCTGGGGAGGCGGACCGGACGGTCTGCGCGCGCGTTTCGCCGAGCGGGTCTCGGCCGGGCTGTACCGCGAGGTCGTGGCCGGTGCGCCGACCCGCCCGCACCGCACGGTCGCGGCGTGGTCGGCGGCGGCGGTGGCGGGGCTGGTGCACCTGTTCACGCTGGCCTTGGCCGTGTCGGCGGTGGCCCTGGTCGCGGTGCGCGGGATCGGTGTCTTCCAGGTCGCCACCGCGGCGGTCCTGCTCGGCCTCGCCGTCCTCATGCGACCCCGGCTGGGCCGGGTCCCACCGCTGGCGCACGTCCTGGACCGCGAGTCCGCGCCGACCCTGTTCGCGGCCACCGACCAAGTGGCCGAGGCCCTCGGCGGTCGCCCGGTGTGGCGGATCGTGCTCACCGCGGACTTCAACGCCGGGTACACGGCGGTCGGCCCCCTCCGGCGGCCGGTGCTGCTGCTCGGCCACCCGCTGTGGAACCTGCTGGACCAGGGGGAGCGGCTGGCCCTGCTCGGCCACGAACTCGCCCACGGCGTCAACGGCGACACCCGGCGCGGCCTGCTCGTCGGCTCCTCCGTGGGCAGCCTGCGCGAACTGCACGGCGCCATGCGGGTGAGCCCCGACGACATGGGTCCGGTGCTGGGGTTCCTGTCCGCGCTGGTCCTGTCGGTCGTGTCGCTGCCGGTCCTGGGGGTGCTGGCGGTGCAGGAACGCCTGCTCGCGCGCTCGGGGCAACGCGCGGAGTACTACGCCGACGACCTCTCCGCCCGGCTGGCGGGCACCCGGGCGGTGACGTCGCTGCTGGCCAAGGTCGAACTCGGTGAACCTGCTGTCGACGCGCTGCGGACGGCTCTCAACCGGGGGGAGTCGGACATCTGGGCCGCTCAGCGTGCTTGGTTGGCTGCTCGGCCTGCTGCTGAGGTGCTGGAGGGGCCGCATCGGGTTGACGCGACCCATCCGCCCACGTTCCTGCGGATCAGTGCTCTTGGCGAGCGGCCGTGTCGTGAGCCTGCGCTGGTGCTGGCGGGGGACCTCGACGCGGAGATCAGGCCGTTGCTCAAGCGGTTGGCGGATGACCTTCGCGGTTGAGTTTCGCGCTGGTGCTCGGCGATCCGTCTCGCTGGGACTCCGCCGTGTGCTGTCGGCTCAAGGGCCGGTCGTTTGGTGGTGGTGCCCGGGTGGGTGGATCCGCTTGGGCGGGGCCCCTACAGCGATCATGCGCCCAGTGTGACCGAGTGGGGCGAAAAGATGCCCCACAGCCCAAGCAGGCTTGCACATGATCGCTACCCCCACCCAAGCACATCCACCCACCCGGGCATTGGCGTAGCCGGGCCGGCGGTTTTCGGGGTGGTCGCCGGCTGCGCAGGGTGGGGTTCGGCGTGGCCGGCCGCCGGGCCGGCGGTTGGTGGGGTGGCTGATTTCGTTGCGCAGGTGGGGTTTGGGGTGGCCTGCGCTGTGGCTCACGGTTGGGGGGCGACCGGCCTGCCCTCGCGGAAGGCGTTGGTGATGGGGAGGCGGCGGTCGCGGCCGAAGGCCTTGAAGCTGATCTTGGTGCCCGGCGGGTACTGGCGCCGCTTGTACTCGGCGCGGTCGACCAGGCGCAGGACCTTGTCGATCAGGGGTGGTTCGAAGCCCGCGGCCACCAGGTCGTCGTAGCCGCTGTCGCCCTCGACGTAGTCGTCCAGGACGGCGTCGAGGAGGTCGTAGTCCGGGAGGGAGTCGCTGTCGACCTGGCCGGGGCGCAGTTCGGCGGAGGGGGGCTTGCTGATCGAGTTCTCCGGGATGGGCGGGGTCTCGCCGCGCTTCTCCGCCTCGGCGTTGCGCCAGCGGGCCAGGGCCCACACCAGGGTCTTCGGGACGTCCTTGATCGGGGCGAACCCGCCCACGGCGTCGCCGTAGATGGTGGAGTAGCCGACCGCCAGTTCGGTCTTGTTGCCGGTGGCGAGGACCAGGTGGCCGTGCTCGTTCGACAGGCCCATCAGGGTGACGCCCCGGCAGCGGGCCTGCACGTTCTCCTCGGCCAACCCGGTCAGCCCTAGCTGGTCGACGAACGCGGCGACCATCGGTTCGATCGCCTGCACCTGGTAGTGCAGGCCGATCCGCTCCGCCAGGTCCGCCGCGTCGGACTTCGAGTGGTCCGAGGAGTACACCGACGGCATCGACACCCCGTACACCGAGGCCGCGCCCACCGCGTCGGCCGACAGGGCGGCCACCACGGCGGAGTCGATGCCCCCGGACAGGCCCAGCACCACCGACCGGAAGCCGTTCTTGCGGACGTAGTCGCGCAGCCCGGTGACCAGGGCGGCCCACACCTCCGCCTCCTCGGGCAGCGGCTCGGCGACCCCGGGCGCGGGCAGCGGCTCGTACGCCGGGACCGGCTCGGTGGACAGCACCACCCGCCGCACGGTGAAGTCGTCGACGGTGTCCCGGTCCACCCTGGCCGCGTTCCCGGGCAGGTCCAGGTCCACGACGGACAGGTGCTCGACGAACTGCGGTGCCCGCGTCACCAGGTTCCCCCGGACGTCGACCACCATCGAGTCCCCGTCGAACACCAGGTCGTCCTGCCCGCCGACCTGGTTGACGTACACCAGCGGGGCGTCGGCCTCCGCCGCCCGCCGGGCCACCAGCGGCAGCCGGGCGTCGTCCTTGGCCCGCTCGTACGGGGAGGCGTTCGGCGACACCACCAGGTCCACCCCGGCCTGCCCGAGGGCGGAGATCGGGCCGCCCTCCTGCCAGATGTCCTCGCAGATGACCATGCCCACCTCCAGCCCGCGCACCCGCACGATCTCCAGCGCGTGCCCGGACCGGAAGTACCGCCGCTCGTCGAACACCCCGTAGTTGGGCAGGTGGTGCTTGAACTGCTTCGCCACGACCTCGCCCCGGTGCAGGACGGCGGCGGCGTTGCGCGGCCCCACCTCGTCGAGGTCCAGGTAGCCCACGAACGCCGCGACGTCCCCGCACCCGGCGTCGGCCAGCTCCACCGCCAGGTCGGTCAGCGCCTTCTTGGACGCGGCGGCGAAGGACTTGCGCAGCGCCAGGTCCTCCACCGGGTACCCGGTCAGCACCATCTCCGGGAAGACGACGAGGTGCGCCCCCGCCTCGGCGGCCTTGCGGGTCCACTCGACGACGGTGGCTGAGTTCCCCGCCAGGTCCCCCACGGTGGGGTTGACCTGCGCGAGCGCGATGCGGAGCTGCGGCATGGGGTCATCCTCCATCATGTTTTCGCCCCACAGGCGAAAATGTGACCGGCATCAGTGGCGCCCCGATGATGGCACGCCCGCGCGGCCGCGACCCGACCAGCCGAGCCGGACCACTGAGGACGGTCCCCAGTGGTCTCCCCGGCGCTACCGGCCCGTCTTGACCTTGCGGATCGAGGCGCGCACGCGTTGCAGGGCCTGCTCGGCCTCGGAGTCGAACGGGTTGTCGTGGACCATGTACGTCCACGTGGAGGTGGGGCGCGACAGGCCCGCCGCGGCCAGGTCGGCGCCGTCCTCGGTGATCGACACCGACTCCAGGGACTCCGCGGCGAGGGTGCTGATCTCCTTCATGATGCCGCGGAACTCGCCGATGGCGACCCGGTGGAACTCGTCGATCGGGGTCTCGCGGGCCAGGGCGCGCAGGTGGATCGTCTCGCGGACGTCGCCGAGGAACGCCAGGTGCTGCGACCAGCGCTGGTCGAGGTGGTGCAGGGTGATCTGCCGGGCCACCTTCTCCATGACCTCCGCGGTGTGCTCCTCGACGAGTTCCGCCCACCGGTCCGGGGCCTGCTCGGCCAGCTGCTTGGCGGCCAGGTCGGTGCGCAGCACGTCGTCGCGGTAGGCCAGGACCAGGCCGCGCTGGCGCTCGACCAGGCGGGTGTAGCGCCAGGTGTTGCGGTGGATGTCGAGGTTGACGCCCTCGGCGACCTTCTGCGCGTGCTCGATGAACCGCGCCGACGTCGAGTCCTCCAGCCGCCCGTCGTCGTCCGGCTCCGAGCCCGCGGTGGCCTCCGGGGCGAACTGGACGACCAGCTCGTCGGCCAGGCTGCAGTAGACGACCGACCCGCCCGGGTCGCCCTGGCGGCCGGAGCGGCCGCGGAGCTGGTTGTCGAGCCTGCTGCTGCCGTAGTGCCCGCAGCTCATCACGTACAGCCCGCCCAGCTCGGCCACCTTGTCGTGGTCGGCCTCCGAACCCCCCGCGCCGCCCAAGCGGATGTCGGTGCCGCGACCGGCCATCTGCGTGGACACCGTCACCGCCGCGTGCGCGCCCGCGTCGGCGACGATCGCGGCCTCCTCGGCGTCGTTCTTGGCGTTGAGCACGACCGCGGTCACCCCCGCCTCGGCCAGCAGGGAGGCGATCCGCTCGGACTCGGCCACGTCCAGGGTGCCGACCAGGATGGGGCGACCGGTCTCGTGCGTCTCGACGATCTCCGCGATCAGCGCCGCCTCCTTCTGCTCGACGGTGGCGAACACCCGGTCGGGGGCGTCGACGCGCACGCACGGCTTGTTCGGCGGGATCACCGACACCTTGAGGTCGTAGAACTCGCGCAACTGCTCGGCCACCGCCTGCGCCGTGCCGGTCATCCCGCACACCCGCCGGTAGCGGCCGATGAGGCCCTGCACCGAGATCGAGTCCAGCACCTCGCCGCTCTCGGTCGGCTTGAGCCGCTCCTTGGCCTCCACCGCGGCCTGCAACCCGTCCGGCCAGCGCTGCAGCAGGGCGATCCGGCCCCGGGAGGTGTTGATCAGGTGGACCTTGCCGTCGCGGACGATGTAGTCGACGTCGCGGGTGAGCAGGGCTTGGGCGTGCAGGGCGGCGTTGACCGCGGCGAGGCGGTCGCTGTGGTCGCCGGAGTACAGGTCGATGTCGCCGAGGGCCTTCTCCACGAGCTTCGCGCCGCGGCTGGTCAGCCAGGCGTTGCGGTTGTCCTCGTCGCGCTCGTAGTGCTGGCCGGGGCGCAGCGTGCGCACGATCGCGGCCACCTCGGGGTCGGCCTGGGCGTCGTCGGTGGAACCGGCCATGACCAGCGGCACCCTGGCCTCGTCGACCAGCACCGAGTCGGCCTCGTCGATCAGCGCCACGTCCGGTTCGCGGTGCACCAGGTCCGCCACGGAGGTGCACAGGCGGTCGCGCAGCACGTCGAAGCCGATCTCGCTGACCGCCCCGTAGGTGACGTCGCAGGCGTAGGCGGCGCGGCGCTCCTCCGGGGAGGACTCCTGGTCCACCCAGCCCACGGACACCCCGAGCAGCTCGTACACCGGCCGCATCCACTCCGCGTCGCGCCGGGCCAGGTAGTCGTTGACCGACATGACGTGCACCGACCGGCCCTGCACGGCGTACCCGGCGGCGGCCAGCGCACCCGCGAGCGTCTTGCCCTCACCGGTGCCCATCTCCACGACCCGGCCCTGCAGCAGCTCCAGCGCGCCGACGAGCTGCATGTCGTAGGGGCGCTGCTCCAGCGCCCGCCGCGCCGCCTCGCGGCCCAGCACGCACAGCTCGACCTGGGCCTGCTGGTCCAGCGCCTTGCGCTCCCGCAGCGCGGTGGCCGCGGCGGTCAGCTCCTCGTCGGACAGGTCGGCGACCTTCTCCTCCCGCCACTGCACCGAGGTCAGCAGGTCCTTGTACTTCTTCAGGTCGACCGTCGACGGCCGCTCCAGCAGTCGCTGGAACCCGCTCTTGACCCGTGTCAGAAACGCAGCCACGACTCCGGCCACCCCTTCGCTCCGCCGAACAACCCGCTCGAACAGTGACGCAATTCTCGACCCTGCCACCTAACGGTGGACCACGGCAGGTGAGTTCCGCGTCCGGGTGGCAGGATCGGGCGGGTGCGCAGCCCGACGATGGCCCTGATCGGTACCGCCCTGTCGACCCTGGTGCTCGCCGCCTGCACGTCGAACCCCGGTGCGCCCGTCCAGGAGACCGAGCGTAAAGGCCCGACCGGCGCCGTGCCCGACGGGCTTTCCGCCTTCTACGGTCAAGCGCTGACCTGGGAGGACTGCGCCGACTACGCCAAAACGGACAACGACAAAGAGCAGTTGGGCAAAAAGGGCCTGCGGTGCGCGCACCTGACCGTGCCGCTGGACTACGGCAAGCCCGACGGCGACACGATCACGATCGGCGTCCTGCGCAAAACCGCCACCGAACCCGACCGGCGGATCGGTTCGCTCGTGGTGAACCCGGGCGGGCCGGGCGCGGCGGGCCTGTCGGCGGCGGCCCGGCTCTCCGAGGTCGGCGAGCTGAACAAGCGCTTCGACTTCGTCGGCTTCGACCCGCGCGGCGTCGGCTCCAGCGAACCCACGGTCAGCTGCCTGACCGACCGGGAGCGCGACGCCGAGCGCGCCGAGGACGACGAACTGGACACCTCGCCCGCCGGGGTCGCCAGGCAGGACGCGGAGCAGAAGGAGTTCGCCGCGAAGTGCGCCGAGCGCACCGGCAAGGGCGCGGCGATGCTGGCCAACGTCGGCACCCGCGACGTCGCCCGCGACATCGACGTCCTGCGCTCCGCCCTCGGCGACGAGAAGCTGACCTACCTGGGCTACTCCTACGGCACCCGCATCGGCACGGTCTACGCCGAGAGCTTCCCGCGCAACGTCCGGGCCATGGTCCTCGACGGCGCCCTCGACCCGGAGCAGGACGCGGTCAGCGAACTCGTCGCCCAGGGCGAGGGCTTCCAGAAGGCCTTCACCGACTTCGTCGCCTGGTGCGTGCAGCGCCAGGACTGCTCCCTCGGCCGCGACGCCAAGCAGGCCCAGACCAACTTCCAGCAGCTGATCCGCCCCCTCGGCACCCGCCCGGTCGACCTGGCCGACGGCCGCAAGCTCTCCTACGGCGACGCCACCACCGGGGTCGTCCAGGCCCTGTACTCCGAGCAGTTGTGGGAGCCGCTCAACACCGGCCTCAACGAGGTCAAGCAGAACAAGGGCCGCATCCTGATGCTGCTCGCCGACTCCTACGAGGAACGCGGCAAAGACGGCCGCTACTCGACCACCCAGGACGCGTTCACCGCCGTCCGCTGTGTGGACGACCCCCGGGTGACCGACCCGAACGTCATCCTGGAGGCCCAGCGCCGCTACAAGGCCGCCGCCCCCTTCCTCGACGACGGCAACCCGCCCACGGCCTCCCTCGACGCCTGCGCCTACTGGCCGGTCCCCAACACCGGCGAACCGCACCTGCCCCGGGTCGAGGGCATCCCGCCGATCCTGGTCGTCTCCACCACCGGCGACCCGGCCACCCCGTACGAGGCGGGCGTCAACCTCGCCAAGGCCCTCGGCGGCGGCCTCCTCACCTACGAGGCCACCCAGCACACCGCCTTCCTCCAGGGCGTCGCCTGCGTGGACGACGCGGGCTCGGCCTACCTGACCGACCTGGTGCTGCCCGAGGAGGGCAAGCGCTGCTCCGGCTGACCGCCCGGTGTGACCTTCCCGTCTGTCACACCGGGCGGGTCGAGAGCGAAGTGCTGGTCATGCCAGTCGTTCCCCGGTCCGCCGTGCGCGGGCCCGCCCCGACCGGGGGCCACCCCGCTCCGGTGCGCCGCCTGCTCCCGGTCGTGCTCGCGCTGCTGCTCACCGGCGCCTGCACCACGACCGTCCCCGGAACCGCCGTGCCGGGGAGCGTGGAACAGCGCGGCCCGGTGGGGCCCGTCCCGGCCGGGCTCGACCGCTTCTACGCCCAACCGCTGACCTGGCGCGACTGCCGCCCGTTCGGCACGAACGACGTCGCCAGGGGCGTGTTCGGCAAGCGCACCCTCCAGTGCGCGACGCTGACCGTGCCGCTGGACTACGCCCAGCCGCAGGGGCGGGCGGTCGAACTGGGCGTGCTGCGCAGGCAGGCCGCCAGACCCGACCAGCGGATCGGGGCGCTGGTGCTCAACCCCGGCGGCCCCGGCGCCTCGGGCATGGAGGCCGCCGCGGGCCTGGGTGCCCGCAACAAGGGCGCCGAGGTCACCGACCGGTTCGACCTGGTCGGGTTCGACCCGCGCGGGGTCGGGGCCAGCGGCCCCGACGTCGTCTGCCTGACCGCCGCGGAGACCGACGCCCTGCGGTCGGCGCCACCGGTGACCGACGTGGCCGAGTACGAGGCGCGGTCGCGGGACTACGCGGCCAAGTGCGCCGAGCGCAGCGGCGGTGCCGAGGTCTTGGGCAACATCGGCACCCGCGAGGTCGCCAGGGACATGGACGTCCTGCGGTCCGCGCTCGGCGAACCGAAGCTGACCTACGTCGGCTACTCCTACGGCACCCGCCTGGGCACCGCGTACGCGGAGGCGTTCCCCGGCAACGTCCGGGCGATGGTCCTCGACGGCGCCGTGGACCCCGAGCGCGGCGTGGTCGACCAGGTCATCGGCCAGTACCAGGGCTTCGACCAGGCCCTGGACGCGTTCCTGATCTGGTGCCGGGACACGGGCACCTGCACCGTGCGGGACCGCAAGACCCTGATGGCCCTCGTCGAGCGCGTCCAGGCGTCCCCGGTGACGGTGGGCGACCGGCGGATCACCGGCCTGGACGCCACCCGGGCCATCACCGCCAGCCTCTACTCCCCACTGACCTGGCAACCCCTCAGCGACGCCATCGACGCCCTGGACGCGGGCGACGGCGCCGCCCTGCTGGAGATCGCCGACAGCAACTACGGCCGCCAACCCGACGGCGACTACAGCGGCGCCACCGACGCCCTGACCGCCGTCCGCTGCGTGGACGACGAGCGCGTCACCGACCGCGCCGCCCTCCTCCCGGCGGTCGAGGGAACCAAGGGCACCTTCCTCGCTGCCGCCCAACCCGTCCTCCCCGCCCTCGACCCCTGCGCGTTCTGGCCCGCCCCCGCCACCGCAGCCCCCCACAAACCCCGGGTCGACGGCATCCCACCCCTCCTGGTCATCTCCACCAGCGGCGACCCCGCCACCCCGTACCTGGCCGGGGTCAACCTCGCCGAAGACCTCAGGGCGACGCTGCTGACGTTCTCCGCCACCCAGCACACGGTGTTCCTGCAGGGCAACACGTGCGTCGACACCATCGGAGCGGCATACCTGGTCAACGGCACCCTTCCCGCCCCGGGCACCACCTGCACCCCCTGACCCACCCCCCGACCGGGCCTGGAGTGAGACCAGTCCTCACAGCCACCCACAAACCGCCGACCCGGCCAAGCAGATGGTCGGGTGGGTGGTTTGTGGGTGGCCAGCCGACCGCCCCACCAACCGCTGACCCGGCTAACAGCCACCGCGAACTCCAACGGCGCAGCGACAACCGGCCACCCCGCCAACCGTCGGCCCGGCTAACAGCCACCACGAACCCCATCGGCGCAGCCGCCAACCGGCCCCCCTCGCAACGGGCGGCCCGGCAACCGACTGCCCGGATGGGTGGATGTGTTTGGCCGGGGGTGGCGATCATGTGCAAGCCTGCTTGGGCTGTGGGGCATCTCTTCAGCCCCACTCGGTCACACTGGGCGCATGATCGCCGTAGAGGCCCCGGCCAAGCGCATCCACCCAGCCAGGCACCACCACAATCCCGGCTCGCCCGACAACGCTTAGCTGTCGGGCGTCCGCTGGAAGACGTGCACCTCGGCCCGGTCGACGTACCCGAGGCGCCGGTACCAGCGCCGGGGCCACCCGGTGGCCTCGGCGATCAGGTAGCGCACGTCGTCGTCGGCCGAGCGGTGCAGCGCCTCGGCGACCAGGGCCCGCCCGTACCCGCGCCCCCGGCTGTCCGGCAGGGTGATCAGGTTCTCGAACTGCGCCACCCCGTCCCGCCGGTACAGCTCACCCCGGGCCAGCACCCGCCCACCGCGCCCGCGCACCGCCAGGAAGGTCACCTCGGCCCCGCGCTCGTAGAGCCGCACCCGGTCGGCCAACTGCTCGATCTCGTGGTCCGGGTCGTCGGGGAAGTCGGCCCGCCAGTCCCGGATCAGCCACGGCCGCAGGTCCTCGAAGTCGACCGCCTCGACCAGCGCGCGGTCCCCCTCGGGCAGCGGGCCGTCGTGCACCATGGTCACGATCCGCT
>NZ_JAJCXD010000130.1:0-8331 GCF_021056305.1 Actinokineospora sp. PR83 | reverse complement strand
CGCCGCCCCGCGCGCCGCCGGGCCCGACCCGGCCGAGCGGGTCCGCGCCGACCTGGCGGGGCTGCGCGGCGACGACCTCGACCGGGCCGTGCGCGCCGTGGTCCGCGGCGAGGTCGCGGGCGTCCTCGGCCACGCCGACGCGGCGGGGGTCGACACCGGCCGCGGCTTCCTGGACCTGGGGTTCGACTCGCTGACCGCGGTGGAGCTGCGCAACCGGCTCACCGCGGCGACCGGCGTCGCCCTGCCCAGCACACTGATCTTCGACCACCCCTCGCCGGACGCGCTGGCCCGCCACCTGGCCGAGGCGGTGGCCGCTGCCGACGCCCCCGCCGACCGGGGCGCGCGGCTGCTGGCCGGGCTCGACCGGCTGGCCGAGGAGCTGGCGGGCGCCGACCTCGACGCGGTCACCCGGCTGGGGCTGCGAACCCGGCTGCGATCGCTGCTGGAGCGCCACGGCGGCGCTGACACCGGAACCGGTGTCGCGCTCGACGACGCCTCCGACGACGACCTGTTCGACTTCATCGACAACGAGTTCGGGGGGTCGTCATGACCAGTCCCATGACCACCGAGCAGAAGCTGCGCGAGTACCTCAAGCGCGTCACCGGCGAGCTGACCCAGACCCGGGAGCGGCTGCGCCGCGCGGAGGAGGCCGCGGGTGAGCCGATCGCGGTCGTCGCCGCGGCCTGCCGCTACCCCGGTGGCGTCGCCTCCCCGGCGGACCTGTGGCGGCTGGTCGTCGACGGGTCCGACGCGGTCGGCCCGTTCCCCGACGACCGCGGCTGGCAGCTCGGGGACACCCCGTTCGCCGCCGAGGGCGGTTTCCTCCACGACGCGGGCGAGTTCGACCCCGGCTTCTTCGGCATCTCCCCGCGCGAGGCCCTGGTCATGGACCCGCAGCAGCGGCTGCTGCTGGAGACCTCCTGGGAGGCCCTGGAGCGCGGCGGGGTCGACCCGCACGCCCTGCGCGGCAGCGCCACCGGCGTGTTCGTCGGCGTCATGTACTCCGACTACGCCTCCCAACTGCACCGCATGCCCGAGGGCGCCGAGGCCTACCTCAGCACCAGCGCCAGCTCCAGCGTCGCCTCCGGCCGCATCGCCTACACCCTGGGCCTGGAGGGCCCGGCGCTGACCATCGACACCGCCTGCTCGTCGTCGCTGGTGGCCATGCACCTGGCCGCGCACGCGCTGCGCACCGGCGAGTGCACGATGGCGCTGGCGGGCGGGGTGACCGTGATGTCCACCCCCAGCACCTTCTTCGCCTTCAACAGCCAGCGCGGCCTGGCGGGCGACGGGCGCTGCAAGGCCTTCGCCGACGCCGCCGACGGCACCGGCTGGTCCGAGGGCGTCGGTGTGCTGCTGCTGGAGAAGCTGTCCGACGCGCGCGCCAACGGCCACCCCGTGCTGGCCGTCCTGCGCGGCTCCGCGGTCAACTCCGACGGCGCCAGCAGCGGCCTGACCGCCCCCAACGGGCCCTCCCAGCAGCGGGTGATCCTCTCCGCCCTGCGCAGCGCCGGGCTCGGCCCCGCCGACGTGGACGTGGTGGAGGCGCACGGCACCGGCACCACCCTCGGTGACCCGATCGAGGCCCAGGCGCTGCTGGCCACCTACGGCCAGGACCGCAGCGGCGGGGACCCGCTGTGGCTGGGCTCGGTGAAGTCCAACCTCGGGCACACCCAGGCCGCCGCGGGCGTCGCGGGCGTCATCAAGGTCATCGAGGCGATGCGGCACGGCGTGCTGCCCCCGACCCTGCACGTCGACGCCCCCACCTCGCAGGTCGACTGGACCGCGGGCAGCGTCGAACTGCTCACCGAGTCCCGCCCCTGGCCGCAGGTCGACCGGCCGCGCCGCGCCGCGGTGTCCTCCTTCGGCGTCAGCGGCACCAACGCGCACCTCATCCTGGAGCAGGGCGACCCGGTCGCGGCCCCCGCGCCCGATGCCGACGGCGGGCCGGTGCCACTGGTGCTGTCCGCGCGTTCCCGCGAGGCGCTGCGCGCGCAAGCCGGGCAGGTCGCGGAGGCGCTTCCCGCGCTGCCGCTGCGGTCGGCGGCGCTGTCGCTGGCCACCACCCGCGCGCTGCTCGACCACCGGGCCGTGGCGCTCAGCGCCGACGCCGTGCGCGCACTGGCCGCCGACGAGACCCACCCGCTGCTGGTGCGGGGCACCGGCGGCGAGACCGGCAAGACGGTCTTCGTGTTTCCCGGTCAGGGTTCGCAGTGGGTGGGGATGGCGCGGGAGTTGGCTGCGTCGTCGGAGGTGTTCGCGGCTCGGTTGGCTGAGTGCGACGCGGCTCTGAGCGAGTTCAAGGACTGGTCGCTGGACGAGGCCCTGGGTGATTCCGCGCTGTTGGAGCGCGTGGATATTGTGCAGCCGGTGTTGTGGGCTGTGATGGTGTCGTTGGCTGCGGTGTGGCGTTCGTGGGGGATTGAGCCCGCTGCTGTTGTGGGTCACTCGCAGGGTGAGATCGCGGCTGCTGTGGTGGCGGGTGCGTTGTCGCTTGAGGACGGTGCGCGCGTGGTCGCGCTACGGTCGAGGGTGCTGCGCAGGTTGGCCGGGCGCGGCGGGATGGTGTCCGTCGCGCTGCCGCAGGACCAGGTCGCCGTGCGGATCGCCGTGTTCGGGGAGCGGTTGTCGATCGCGGCCGTCAACGGTGCGTCGGCCGTGGTGGTCTCCGGTGAGCCGTCTGCTCTGGATGAGCTGGTCGTCGGCTGCGAGGCCGATGGTGTTCGGGCCAGGCGGATTCCGGTGGATTACGCGTCGCATTCGGCTCAGGTCGATGAGCTGCGTGATGAGTTGATGGCGGTGTTGGCGTCGGTCAGCCCGCGTGCGGGGGATGTTGCGGTGTATTCGACGTTGACGGGTCGGGTGGAGGACGGCTCGGTGATGGGGGCCGGGTACTGGTTCGACAACCTCCGGTCCACAGTGGAGTTCGCCGGGGCCGTGGAGCGGTTGGGGGCGGATGGTTTCGGGACGTTTGTGGAGTGCTCCCCGCACCCGGTGCTGACGATGGCCCTGCCGGAGGACGTGCTCGCGGTCGGGTCGCTCAAGCGCGACGACGGTGGGTTGTCGCGGATGCTGCTGTCCCTGGGAGAGCTGGTCGTGCGCGGCCTGCGCCCCGACTGGACCGCCCTGCTCCCCGGCGCCACCCGCGTCGACCTGCCCACCTACCCGTTCCAGCGCGCGCACTACTGGCCCGAGCCCGCCGACCCGGTGGAGCCCGCAGCGGACCCGGCCGACGAGGAGTTCTGGCGCGCGGTCACCGCCCACGACGCCGACGCCCTCGCCAGGGTGCTCGACCTCGACCCGGCGGCCCCGCTCAGCGAGGTCGCGCCCGCCCTGCTCGCCCTGCGCCGCCGGGGCCGCGACGCCGCCGCCATCGCGGGCTGGCGCTACCACGTCCAGTGGCGGCCCGTCGTCGCCCCGCCCGCCGCACCGACCGGCACCTGGCTGCTCATCACCCCCGAGTGGCCCGACCCGGTCTTCGCCGCCGTCGCCGACGCCCTCACCGCCCGCGGCGCCACCGTGGTCACCGAGGAGGTCGACGCGGGCTCGGCCGACCGCGCCTCGCTCACCGAACTGATCGCCCGGCACGGGCACCTCGACGGCGTGCTCAGCGCCCTCGCCGTCGACGAGGGCCCGCACCCCGAGCACCCCTCGGCCGTCGCGGGTCACACCGCCACCCTCGCCCTGCTGCAAGCCCTCGGTGACGCGGGCAGCACCGCCCCGCTGTGGTGCCTGACCCAGGACGCGGTGACCACCGACACCGGCGCCGCCCCCGAGCAGGCGCTGGTGTGGGGCCTGGGCCGCGTCGCAGCCCAGGAGTACCCGGAGCGCTGGGGCGGCCTGCTCGACCTGCCCGCCGAGCTCGACGACCGCACCGCCACCCTGCTCGCCACCGCCCTGGCGGGCGGCACCGGCGAGGACCAGCTCGCGCTGCGCCCCGGCAGCCTGCTCGGCCGCCGCATCACCCGCGCCGCCGTCCCCGAGGGCGAGGGCTGGCGCCCGCGCGGCACCGTCCTGGTCACCGGCGGCACCGGGGGCCTCGGCGCGCAGACCGCCCGCTGGCTGGCCACCGCGGGCGCCGAGCACCTGGTGCTGCTCAGCCGCCGCGGCCTCGACGCCCCCGGCGCGGCCGAGCTGGCCGCCGAGCTGTCGGCCACCGGCGTGCGGGTCGACGTCATCGCCTGCGACGTCACCGACCGCGCCGCCCTCGCCGCGGTCGTCGACGGGCTGGAGCTGACCGCCGTCGTGCACACCGCCGCGGTCCTCGACGACGGCGTCCTCGACTCGATCACCCCCGAGCGGGTCGCCGGGGTGCTCGCGGTCAAGCGCGACGCCACCCGTCACCTGCACGAGCTGACACTGGGCCGCGACCTCGACGCGTTTGTCCTGTTCTCCTCCATGTCGGGCACCTTCGGCGCGTCCGGGCAGGGCAACTACGCCCCCGGCAACGCCTTCCTCGACGCCTTCGCCCACCACCGCCGCGCCATCGGCCTGCCCGCGACCGCGCTGGCCTGGGGCCCGTGGGCGGGCGGCGGCATGGCCGACGGGCCCGTCGGGGAGCTGGCCCGCAGGCACGGGCTGCCCGCGATGGACCCCGAGCTGGCCGTGCGCGCCATGGCCACCGCCGTCGGCGCCGACACCGCGGTGGCGCTGGCCGACATCGACTGGGAGCGGTTCTTCGTCGCGATGACCGCGACCCGCACCTCCCACGTGCTGCGCGAGGTCCCCGAGGTCCGGCGCCTGCTGGAGGTCCAGGCGCCCGCCGCCCCCGCCGCCCCGGTCACCCGCCGGGCGTCGAGCCGGGAGGCGCTGCTCGACGTCGTGCGCTCCGCCGTCGCGGCCATCCTCGGCTACACCGGGCCCGAGGCCGTCGAGGCCGAGCGCTCCTTCCACGACCTGGGGTTCGACTCGGTGACGGCGGTGGAGCTGCGGAACCGGATCACCGGGTCGACCGAGCTGAAGCTGCCGGTCACCCTCGTGTTCGACCACCCCACCCCCGCCGCCCTGGCCGACCACCTCGCCGAGCAGGGCGGCGGCGCCGTCGTCGAGGCGAGCGCGGACGACCTGCTCGACCTGGTCCGCTCGTGCGTCGCGCCGATCCTCGGTCACGCCACCGCGGACGACGTCGACCCGGACCGGTCCTTCCACGACCTCGGGTTCGACTCGGTGACGGCGGTGGAGCTGCGGAACCGGATCACCGGGCTGACCGAGCTGAAGCTGCCCGTCACCCTCATCTTCGACCACCCGACACCGCGGGCGCTGGCCGAACACCTGGCCGCACAGGTCGCTCCCGTGACCACCGCCCCCGCCGCGGTGGGCGGGCCGCGCGCCGTGGACGACGACCCGATCGCCATCGTCGCGATGGCCTGCCGCTTCCCCGGCGGCGTGCGCACCCCCGAGCAGTTCTGGGACCTGCTCGACGGCCGGGGCGACGCCATCGGCCCGTTCCCCGCCGACCGCGGCTGGGACCTCGACCGCGTCTACGCCCTGGCCGGGGCCGACGCCACGCGCACCTTCCTCGGCGGCTTCCTCGACGACGTCGCGGACTTCGACCCGGGCTTCTTCGGCATCTCCCCGCGCGAGGCGCTGTCGATGGACCCGCAGCAGCGCCTGCTGCTGCAAACCGCCTGGGAGGCCATCGAGCGCGGCGGCCTGGACCCCAAGTCGCTGCGCGGCACCCCCGTCGGCGTCTTCGCGGGCACCAACGGACAGGACTACACCTCGCTGCTGCTCAGCCGCCCGGCCAACCTCGAGGGGCAGATCGCCACCGGCAACACCGCCAGCGTGCTGTCCGGGCGCGTCTCCTACACCCTCGGCTTCGAGGGCCCCGCCGTCACCGTCGACACGGCGTGCTCGTCGTCGCTGGTGGCCCTGCACTTGGCCGCGCAGGCGCTGCGCAACGGCGAGTGCGACCTGGCGCTGGCGGGCGGGGTGACGACCATGTCCACCCCGGGCCTGTTCACCGAGTTCGCCCTGCAGGGCGGCTTGGCGCAGGACGGCCGGTGCAAGGCGTTCGGGGACTCCGCCGACGGCACGGGGTTCGCCGAGGGCGCCGGGCTGCTGCTGGTCGAGCGCCTGTCCGACGCCCGCCGCCACGGCCACCCGGTGCTGGCCGTGCTGCGGGGTTCCGCGGTGAACCAGGACGGCGCGTCCAACGGGCTCACCGCCCCCAACGGCCCGGCCCAGCAGCGGGTCATCCGGGCTGCGCTGGCCGATGCCCGGCTCGCCCCCGCCGACGTCGCCTTCGTCGAGGCGCACGGCACCGGCACCACCCTCGGTGACCCGATCGAGGCGCAGGCCGTGCTCGCCGCCTACGGCCAGGGCCGCGCCGAGCCGCTGTGGCTGGGCTCGGTCAAGTCCAACATCGGTCACACCCAGGCCGCCGCAGGCGTCGCCGGGGTGATCAAGGCCGTGCTCGCGCTCGGCCGCGACCGCATCCCCGCGACCCTGCACGCCGCCGAGCCCAGCTCGCACGTGGACTGGAGCGCGGGCGCGGTGCGCGTCGCCTCCACCGCGGTGCCGTGGCCCGCCGGGCCGCGCCGCGCGGGCGTGTCGTCCTTCGGCATCAGCGGCACCAACGCCCACGTCATCCTGGAGGCGGGCGAGCCCCAGCCCGCCGCGCCGCCGCGCGTGGACCCGCCCGCGGTGCTCGTGCCGCTGTCCGCCCGCACCCCCGCCGCCTTGCGCGCCCAAGCCCGGCGGCTGTCGGAGGTCTCCGCCGACCCGCTGGACCTGGCCTGGTCGCTGGCCAGCACCCGCTCGGCCTTCGAGCACCGGGCCGCGGTCGTGGGCCGCACCCCGCAGGAGGTCGCCGCCGGGCTGGCCGAGGTCGCGGCCGGGTCGCCCGCCGCGGTCACCGGCACCGCCGCGCCGACCGGGCGCACCGTGTTCGTCTTCCCCGGTCAGGGCGCGCAGTGGGCGGGTATGGCGGGCGCGCTCGCCGCCGAGTCGCCGGTCTTCGCCACCCGCCTCGCGGAGTGCGCGGCCGCGCTGGCCCCGCACGTCGACTGGGTCCTCACCGACGTGCTGGCCGACGCCGACGCGCTCTCCCGGGTGGACGTCGTGCAGCCCGCGCTGTGGGCGGTGATGGTGTCGCTGGCGGAGCTGTGGCGCTCCTGGGGCATCGAGCCCGCCGCCGTGGTGGGCCACTCGCAGGGCGAGATCGCCGCCGCGGTCGTCGCGGGCGCGCTGTCGCTGGAGGACGGCGCGCTGGTCGTGGCGCGGCGGTCGGGAGTGCTGCGCGAGCTGTCGGGCCTCGGGGCGATGGCGTCGGTGGCGCTGCCCGAGGCGCGCGTGCGCGAGGCGATCGCGGACCTCGGCGACCGGGTCGGCGTCGCGGCGGTCAACGGGCCGGCCGCCGTGGTCATCTCCGGCGAACCCGGGCCGGTCGACGAGCTCGTCGCCGGGTGGACCCGCGACGGCGTGCGGGCCAAGGTGCTGCCGGTCGACTACGCCTCGCACTCCGCCCAGGTCGAGCGGCTGCGCGACGAGCTGGCCCGGGTGCTGGCCCCCGTCGCCCCGCGCACCGGGCGCGTCCCGCTCTACTCCACCCTCACCGGCCGGGTCGAGGACGGCACCGCGCTGGACGCGGCCTACTGGATCGCCAACCTGCGCGCCACGGTCGACTTCGCGGGCGCGACGGCGCGGCTGGTCGCCGACGGCTTCGGCGTGTTCGTCGAGTGCTCCCCGCACCCGTCGCTGACCATGGCCGTGCAGGAGCAGGCCGAGCCGACCGGGCCGGTGGTGGCCGTGGGCTCGCTGCGCCGCGACGACAGCGGCCTCGACCGGGCGCTGCTGTCGCTGGGCGAGCTGGTGGTGCGCGGGATCGTCCCCGCGTGGGACCGGCTGCTCGACGGCGGCAGGCGGGTCGACCTGCCCACCTACCCGTTCCAGCAGGAGCGGTACTGGCCCGACGCCGTCGCCGCGCACCCCGCCCCCGCACCGGCCGCGGCCGGGGACGCCGAGTTCTGGGCGGCCGTCGAGTCCGGCGCGCTGGCCGACGTCTTGGCGCTGGCCCCCGAGGCGTCCCTGCGCGACGCCCTGCCCGCCCTGTCGGCGTGGCGGCGCGAGCGCGACCGGGCCGCGACCTCGGACGCCTGGCGGCTGCGCGAGACCTGGCGGCCACTGGCCCCGCGCCCGGCGACGCTGTCCGGCACGTGGCTCGTCCTCGGCGCCGACGGCGCCTGGGGCGAGGCCGTCACCGATTCCCTGCGCGCGCACGGCGCGACCCCCGTCCTCGTCGCCTGCGACCCCGACGCCGACCGCGCGGCCGTCGCCGCCGCCGTCCGCGCCGTCGACGCGCAGGACCCGGTGGGCGTGGTGTCGCTGCTC
>NZ_JAJCXD010000129.1:0-20442 GCF_021056305.1 Actinokineospora sp. PR83 | reverse complement strand
ACGTCGACCACCTTGGCCTCGCCGACCTCGCCGGTGGCAGCCGCCAGCACGGCCGCGCGGGCCGCGGCGTCGACCGGGGGCAGTTCACCGCCCAGCGCCGCGGGCACCAGGTCCGGGTGGGCGAGGGCCGCCGCGGCCGCGGCGTGCGAGGCGACCACCCAGTGCCCGGTGCGGCTGCGCCACACCGGTCCGGGGGCGCGCACAGCGGCGGCCGCGGCGGCCGGGTCGTGCTGGTGACCGCGCAGCAGGGCGGCGTACGCGTCGCCATGGGCGGCGAGCAGCCAGTGCAGGCCGCGGGTGAGCTGGGTGGTCCGGTCGAGCGCCGGGCCCTGGTCGAGGTCGTGGTCCGCCGTGAGCATTCGGGCACCCTTCGTCGCTGCCGTCGATCCCCAGGTTCGCCCGGTGCGCTTGAGCGGCACCCGGACAGCAGTCGAGAACCGGTCCCACCGCTGCTGCAGCGATCTCCGAGGGCGGGCGCCGACGCTGGACCGGGGTCGGCGCGCACGGCGGCGACCGGGGCGAGGGGAGTCCGATGACCGCGGAAGTCGATCGACGGTCGGTGCCGCTGACCGGGGTGTGGGCCACCGACCTGACCACCCACAGCGACCCGCGCGGGGACTTCGTCGAGTGGTACCGGGCGAGCAGGCTGACCGGGGACACCGGGGTCGCCTTCGCGGTGGCGCAGGCCAACGCGTCGATCTCGGCGCGCGGGGTGATCCGCGGCGTGCACTACTTCGCCGACGACGACGGCCAGGCCAAGTACGTCACCTGCGCGCACGGCGAGGTCGTCGACGTGGCGGTGGACCTGCGCCTCGGGTCGCCCACCTTCGGGCGGTGGACGGCGAACCGGCTGTCCCAGCGCGAACCCGGGGCGGTGTACCTGCCGCGCGGCATCGGCCACGCCTTCGTCGCCCTCACCGAGCGCGCGGTCATGCAGTACCTGTGCGACCGGGAGTACGTGCCGGGCTTGGAGCTGACGATCCACCCGCTGGACCCGGAACTGGGGCTGCCGTGGCCCACCGACCTGCCGCGGATCATCTCCGATCGGGACAGTGCGGCGCCGACGCTGCGGGAAGCCGCCGAGGCGGGGCTGCTGCCGCGGTACGCGGGCTGAACCGGCGCGGCGGGGCGGGCACCGGTTCGCGGTGCCCGCCCCGCCGCGTGCTGTCGGTTGCCGGGATTGCCGCGGTGGTGACCGCGTGGGCTCCGCTCAGCCCCAGGTGAGCGGATCGAGGTGGAGGTAGAAGCGCAGGCGGTCGGGGTCCACGGCGGTGCCGTACCGCTCGGCGAACGCCCTGTCCTGGACTTGCCCGTGCTCCTCGTCCGCCCACGTCTCCCGGGCGTTGGCGAGCAGCAGCGCCAGGTCGGCGTGGCGGTCGGCCAGTCCGAGGCGGCCCAGGTCGAGGAAGCCCGACACGTCCAGGGTCCGCGGGTCGAGGACGATGTTGGGCAGGCACAGGTCCCCGTGGCAGACGACCGTGTCGGCGGCTTCCTGCTCCCGGCGCCTCGGGACCTGCCGGGTGAGGCGGTCCAACAACTCCGCGGTGGGCGTGTCCTGCTGCTCGACGGGGAGGAACTCCGGGTTGACGGCGTCCCGGGCCACGACGTCGCGCGCCACGGCGACCACGGTGTTCAGGCTCCGGCTGAAGGGACACCGCGACACGGGCACCCCGTGCAACCGGCGGACCGCGTCCGCGATGTGCCCCCAGGCGACCCGCAGGTCCTCGGCGGACACCTGGTCGGCGGGTGTTCCGGGGACGGCGCTGGTCACCAGGCAGGCGCCGGCGGCACCGGCCTGCCAGTCGAGCACCCGGGGACCGGGCACGCCCTGACCGCCGAGCCAGGCGGTCCGGTCGCGCTCGGCCGCGAGGTCGGCCGCACCCGCGGCGGGCACGCACTTGGCGTACCGGGTGGCGTCCGCGCTGCGGAAGACAGCGGCTCCCGACTCACCCGCGGTGACGGGCGACCAGTCACCGCCCCCCACGCCGAACAGCACCGGCGACACGGCCTGAGAACCAGGGTGACCGCTCATGGCGGCCACCCTAGCCGGCCTGGGGTTGGAAGGTCCTCGCCACCACCGCCGCCGGGCGTGGTCCGGGCGGAACGGCCTAGGACATGTCCTCAAAGCCCGGGATTTTGCTGGTATGCCCGGCTGGGTGGATGTGCTTGGCCGGGGCCCCTATGGCGATCATGTGCCCAGTGTGACCGAGTGGGGCTGAAGGGATGCCCCACAGCCCGAGCAGGCTTGCACATGATCGCCACCCCCACCCAAACACATCCACCCACCCGGGCAGGGGCGTAGCCGGGCCTGCGGTTTTCAGGTGGTCGGCTTTGAGGACAGGCCCTAGGGGCGGTCGTCCCGGGTGACCCGGCGGTGGTGGACGCGCAGCTCCCCCGCCTCGAAGACCAGGTGGTCGTAGGTGACGCACATCAGGAACAACCGCGGTTCACCGCCGCGCGGGGTGGCGATGATCTGCGCGTAGGTGCGGGTGGTGAGGCTGCCGTCGTCGTTCGGGGTGAGGTCCAGCGACACCAGGACGTGGCGGTGTTGTTCGCCGATCCCGTCCAGCCGCGCCTTGGCCTCCCGCGCGCCCGCCGCGAGGGCCTGCCTGCCGACGATGGGTTCGGGGGCCGAGGGCGGGGCGAAGACGCCGTCCTCGGTGAACGTCTCCGCCCACTCCGCCGCGGCGCCCGAGTCGAGCAGGTGCATGTGGTGGGCGTAGAAGTTCTGCACGCGCGCGTAGAGCTCGCCGAAGGTCAGTTCCCGCACCGGTGCCCCGGTCTGCGCAGTGGTCATCCCGCGTCCTCCGCTCAACTGTCCACAGTGGTCCACCCAGGGTCGTGCACGGCGCTCAGGAAGCGGTCGAGGACGGCACGGAGCGGCTTCCACCGGTCTTCGGCCCCGGCACGACCACCCGTGGTGACGGTGGTGGTCGCCCCGGTCCGGGGCACCGCCGACGAGAGGAGTGACCCGTGAACCCGGGTGGAGCGCTGCGCTTCGGCGCGGTGGCGCTGATGTGGGGCTCGACGTACTTCTGGATCAAGCAGGCGCTCGGGGGGCTCTCCCCCGGCCAGTTCAGCTTCCTGCGGGTGCTCGTCGGCGCGGTGGCGATGGCCGCCGTCGTCGTGGTGGCCGGTGCGGTGCTGCCGCGCGGGCCGGGGGTGTGGTTGCGGTTGCTGCTGATCGGTTTCCTCACCAACGCCCTGCCGGTGCTGCTGGTGCAGGTCGTGCCGGACGCCACCGGGGCCGACGTGGGGGTGGTCTCGGTGTTCAACGCCAGCGTGCCGCTGTGGGTGCTGCTGCTCGCGCCGCTGGCCCGGGAGCCGCGCACCACCGCGCGGTTGGCGGCCGGGGTGCTGGTGGGGTTCGCAGGCATCCTGCTGGTCTTCCCGCCGTGGGAGCAGGCCGACCGGTGGCTCACCTGGGGGTCGCTGGTCAACTTCGTGGCCGCGGTCGCCTACGGGGTGGCGATGGTGGCCATGCGGCGGTTGATGGTGGCGGCGGAGGTGTCGCCGCTGGTCCTGTCGGCGACGCAGGCGTTCTTCGGGGTCGGCTGGGCCGCCCTGGCGATCCCCTACCAGGGGTGGGGCGCCGCGCCGGAGTGGTCGACGCCGGTCGTGGTGTCGCTGCTGGTGCTGGGGGTGCTCAACACGGCCGTGGTGTTCACCTTCTTCACCCGGCTGGTCCTCGACGAGGGCGCGCTGCGGGCGGGCACGGTGCTCTACCTGGTGCCGATCGTGCTCGTGCTGGGCAGCGCCTGGCTGGAGGGCACCCCGGTCACCACCGTCCAGGTCATCGGCATGGCCGTGGCGGTGGTGGGCGTGGTGATCGCCCGGCTGCCCGGCGCCCGGAGCGCGCCGGTGACCCCGGCCGCGCAGCCCGAACCCACCGCGATCCGCTGAGGAGCCCCAGATGTCCGCAGTCCTGACCCCCGCGACCGCGCCGCCCGGTTCCGCCCGCGCGGCGGCCGGTCTGGTCGTCCTGGTCGCCGCCCAGGCGATGGTCCTGGTCGACGAGATGATCGTCAACATCGCCCTGCCCGGGCTGAGCGGGGCGCTGGCCACCACGCCGCAGCAGCTCTCCTGGGTGCTCAACGCCTACCTGCTCACCTTCGGCGGCCTGCTGCTGCTCGGCGGCCGGGCGGGCGACATCCTCGGCAGGCGCCGGGTGTTCCTGGTGGGCGTCGCCCTGTTCACCGTCGCCTCGCTCGCCCGCGGCCTGGTGCCCGACGCGGGCACCCTGATCGCCGCCAGGGCGGTGCAGGGCGTGGGGGCGGCCCTGGTCTCGCCGTCGGTGCTGGCGCTGGTCATCGGCATGTACCGGGAGGCGGGGGCCCGCAAGCGCGCCATCGCCGTCTACACCGCCGTCGGTGGTCTCGGTGCCGCGGCGGGGCTGCTGCTGGCGGGGGTGTTCACCTCCGTGGGGTCCTGGCGGTGGGTGCTGATGCTCAACGTGCCGGTCGGCCTGCTGATCCTGGCCGCCGCGCCGTTCGTCGTGCGCGAGACCGCCCGGCGCCCGGGGCAGTTCGACGTGGCGGGTGCGCTGACCTCCGCGCTCGGCGTCGCCGCCCTGGTGTGGGCGCTGTCGGCGGTCGGCTCCGAGGGGTGGTCGAGCCCCGCGGTCCAGGTGGCCACCGCGGCGGGGGTGGGGCTGCTGGCGCTGTTCGTCGCGGTCGAGCGGCGCGCGCGGCAGCCGGTGGTGGCGCTGGGCCTGCTCGCCGACCGGCGGCGCGGGCTGGCCTACCTGGCGGTGCTGCTGGTGCAGGGCGGGCAGATCGGGCAGCTCTACTTCCTGACCCAGTTCCTCCAGCAGGGCCTGGGGTACTCGGCGATGCTCGCGGCGCTGTCGTTCCTGCCGGTGACCGCGACCCTGCTGGCCCTGGCGGGGGTCGTCGTGCGGTTGGAGGCCCGGTTCGGGCCCCGGCTGCCGATCGCGGTCGGGGCGCTGGCCCTGGTCGCGTCGAACCTGCTGCTGTCGCGGGTGGACCTGTCCGCCGCCTACGCCGTCGACGTGCTGCCCGCCCTGGTGCTGCTGGGCGCGGGCATCGCGTTCGGCACCATCCCGGCCACGATCGCGGGCACCTCGGGGGTCGTGGAGGCCGAGTACGGGTCGACCTCCTCGGTGGTGACGACGGTGACGACGGTCGGCGCGTCCCTGGCGCTGGCCACGCTGGTGACCGTGATGACGGCCGCGGCCGAGGGGGCGGCGGACCCGTTCACGGCGGGCATGTCCGCGGCGTTCGTGGCGGGCGCCGCCTTCGCCGCCGCGACGCTCGTGGTGGCGCTGCTGATGCCGAACAGCCCGGAACAGCGTTGATCGAACAGCGTTGATCGAACAGCGCTGACGAACAGGAGCGGCCGGTGGTGGGGACTCCCCCACCACCGGCCGCTCACGTGTGTCAGCGGGTGTGCGCGTCGAGCCAGTCGAGCGCCCTGGTCTGCCACTGGGGCGCGGTGCGGTGCAGGTTCAGGGAGTGGCCGGTGGCGGGGACGACCCACGCGGCCAGGTCCGCGGTGCGGTAGTGGCGCCGCTCCTGGGCCAGCAGGGCGGCGGAGCTGGTGCAGTCGCTGCCGATCCCGCCGCAGACGACCCTGTCCTGCTGCCCGACGACGATCAGCGTCGGCACGCCGATGGCGGCGTTCTCCTCGGGGGCCGGGTAGGAGCTGCTGTAGACGTCGGGCTGCTTGGTCAACTCGTCCAGCAGCAGCACCCGGCGGTCCGTTGTGGACAGGTCGTAGAACCACCGCGAACGGGCGCCGGGACGAGTGGTGTAGTACCCCTCGTCGAGGCCGCGGCGGCGCAGCAGCGGGTCCTCGGTGACCGGGTGGACCACCTGGTCCCACGGCAGCTCGGCGGCGAAGGCGGCCTCACCGGTGAGGAGCAGGGCGTCGACCGAACCCGGCTGGTGGATGGCCAGCGTCCTGGCGAGGGTCGAGCCGTAGGAGTGCCCGACCGCGACGACCGTGCCGAAGCGGTGCCCGGCGAGCCCGGTGCGCACGCGCCGGAGCACCTCGCCCAGCACCGCCTCCTGCGTGTCGGGCGCGTACCCGGTGCTCGGCGGCGCGGAACTGGCACCCGCGCCGAGCCGGTCGAGGACGAGCGTGGCGGAACCCCGGGCGAGGGCGGCCTCCACGTAGGACGGGCGGGCCGGGTCACCGCGCAGCCACCAGTACGCCTGGCCGTAGGTGCCGCCGGGGACGAGTACGTGGACGGTGGTCGCGCCGCGGGGGGCGCAGAGCGTGGCGGACACCCGCAGGGTCGGCGGGGCGGACGCGGTCAGCGGGACCGGCACGCTCACCGCCGTGCAGCGGGCCGGGGTGGCCGAGGCGGGGGCGGCGGTGGCGGTCAGCGCGAGGGCAGAGGTGGCGACGATCCGGGTGAGGGTTCTGCGCACCGGGGGTACCTCCGGGGGTCTGGGTGCGAACAGGGGACTGCCCCGGCGGAGGGAGAGGCCCGCCGGGGCAGTCTCGGTCTGTTCCAGCGTGGAACGGACCGCTCGTCAGTCGCTCAAGGACGCGTAGCGGCGCACGGCCAGCGGCAGGAACACCGCCAGGATCACCAGCGGCCAGACCACCGCCATGAGCGAGGCGTTCTCCACCACCCACGAGTCGCCGCCCCAGCCGGGGTTGCCGAACAGCACCCGGGTGGCCGTCACCGTGGACGACAGCGGGTTCCACTCCGCGATCGCGCCCAGCCAGCCCGGCATCGTCGACGGCGCGACGAACGCGTTGGACAGGAACCCCAGCGGGAACTCCAGGGTCTGCACCCCCGCGACCGCCTCCTGCCCGCGCATGACCAGGCCGAGGAAGATCCCGACCCAGATCAGCGCGAACCGCAGCAGCAGGATCAGGCCCATGGCGCCCAGGGTGGCGCCGACCGAGCCGTTGGCCCGCCAGCCGATCGCCAGGCCCACCAGCATCATCACGACCAGGGTGACGACCGCGAAGAGCATGTCGGCCACCGCCCGCCCGATCAGGATGGCCGCGGGCGCCATCGGCATGGAGCGGAAGCGGTCGGTGACGCCGCGCTCCACGTCGGTGGAGATGGCGATGGTGGTCATGCTGATGCCGAAGATCATGGTCATGGCGAACATGCCCGGCATCAGGAACTCGCGGTAGCTGCCGCCGTCCGGCACGGCCATGGCCCCGCCGAAGAGGAAGGCGAACATCAGGACCATGACGATGTTGAACGCCAGCGAGGCGATCAGGGTGGCCGGGTTGCGCACCCAGTGCGCCAGGCTGCGCCCGGTCAGGGTCACCGAGTCGGCCAGGACGTTGCCCAGGCCGCCGCCGGTCGCCGCCGGGGCGGGCCGGTCCAGGGTCGCGGTCACGCGTTCACCTCCTGCGCGCCGGTGCGCTCGGCGACCGGTGCGTCCTTCTTGCCGTTCTTCCTGCCCTTGTTCTTCTTCTCCGCCTTCGCCGCCGCGGCGGCCTCCTCCTCGTTGACCGGCCTGCGACCGGTGAGGTGCAGGAACACCTCGTCGAGGGTGGGGCGGCGCAGGGCGATGTCCTCGGCGGTGACCCCGGCCGCGTCGAGGGCGCGGACGACCTCGATCAGCGAGGTGTCGCTGTTGGCGACCCGCACGGAGAGCTTGCGGTCCTCCTCGTCGAGCTCGGGGGTGCCGCCGGTGAGCTGCTCGACGGTGCGCGCGGCCAGCGCGAGCTGCTCGCGGTCGTGCACCGCGAGGTCGATGCGGTCGCCGCCGGTCTTGGTCTTGAGCTGGTCGGGGGTGCCCTCGGCGATGACCCGGCCGGTGTCGATGACCGAGACCCGGTCCGCGAGCTGGTCGGCCTCGTCGAGGTACTGGGTGGTCAGCAGCACGGTGGTGCCCTGGCGCACGAGGGCGCGCACGGCCTCCCACACCTCGTTGCGGCCGCGCGGGTCGAGGCCGACGGTGGGCTCGTCGAGGAAGAGCACCGACGGGGCCAGGATCATGCCCGCGGCCAGGTCCAGCCTGCGCCGCATGCCGCCGGAGTAGGACTTGACCGGCTTGCCGCCGACCTCGGCGAGGCCGAACTGGTCCAGCAGCTCGTCGGCGCGCTGCCGCGCCGCCTTGGCGCCGAGCCGGTACAGCTTGCCGAACATGACCAGGTTCTGGTGCCCGCCGAGCACCTCGTCGACCGCCGCGTTCTGCCCGACCAGGCCGATCCGGTAGCGCACCTGCGCGGCGTCGGTGGCCACGTCGTACCCGGCCACCTCGGCCCGGCCGCCGTCGAAGCGCTGCAGCGTGGCCAGGATGCGCACCGCCGTGGTCTTGCCCGCGCCGTTGGGACCGAGCAGCCCGCACACCGTGCCGCGCGGCACGCTCAGGTCGAAACCGTCCAGGGCGACCTTGTCGCCGTACCGCTTGCGGAGGCCTTCGGCCACCACCGCGAGATCGCTCGAACCCACTGTTGCTCCCCTTCCGTTCGTTCCGCCGGAAGTGCATCGGCGTACAGCATACGGTACATCATGTCGTACGTCGTACGCCAATCGATGCCCGGCCGGGTCCCCAGGAGTGCGCGACGAGCGCGGATCAGGCCGGGCCGGACCCCATCGCGCGGTGCTCCACCAGCGCTTCGATGCCGTCGAGCAGGCGCTCCAAGCCGAAGTCGAACGCGTGCTCGGCGGGGTAGGCGGTGCCGTGCGCGCTGCCCGCCGCGGTCCCGACCTTGGCCGCGGTCGGGTACCGCTCGACGTCGACGACCGAGGACAGCAGCGGCCCGTAGACCAGCCACCACTGCTCGTCGGTCATCCCGGAGCCGCGTTCGAGCCGCAGCGCGTCCACCGCGCGCCGCGCCGCGCCCTCCGCGTGGTCGGACACCAGGCTGACCACCGAGTCCATTTCCAGGTCCGACAGCCCGATGCCCTCGACCGCGCGCAGCTCGAACTCGTACTTGGCCAGCGCGTTGGGCCCCAGCGACGGCCTGCCGGAGGGGATCTGGAGCATCCAGGGGTGCCGCAGGCGCAGGGCCCAGTTCTCCCTGGCCACCAGCTCCAGCTTCGGCCGCCAGCCGCCCTCGATGTCGTCGGGCTTGGCCGTCTCGCCGTAGACCGTGTCGAGCATGACGTCGATCAGCTCGGCCTTGCCCGGCACGTAGGTGTAGAGCGACATCACCCCGACCCCGAGCGTCTGGGCCACCTGGCGCATCGACAGCACGCCGAGGCCGTCGGCGTCGGCCAGGTCGATCGCCGTCAGGACGATCTTCTCCACGCTCAGGTCGGACCGGCTCCGCTGCTTGGACCGGCGCTGATCGCCCCACAACAGCGCCAGGCTCCTGGCCGGGTCACCACCACGGTCGACTCCCGTCGCCACCAGCACGCACCTCCCGGACCGTATTATGTACGATACACGATACGCGATCGTGGCCCGGGGCGGTGGACAGCCGTCACGCCGCCACCGGTGCCCGCCACGCGCCCTCGCCCAGCCAGTCGGCGAAGGTGCGCAGGCCCGGGTGCAGCGCGCGCACCGCGGGGATGTCCGCGGCGTAGCCGTCGGTCTGCAACCACTCGAACATGACCGCGATCTCGGGCGCGTACGGGATGTGCGGGTTGCCCGCGACCTCCGCCAGGGTCAGCGGGGCGAACCGCGCGGGCAGGCCCGCCGCCGCGCCGAAGGCCGCGGTGATGCCCGCCGCGGTCAGCTCGTCGCCCGCGATCTCCAGCGCGGTGCCCGCGAACCGCCCGGGGTCGGCGAAGGCCAGCGCGGCGATCGCGCCGATGTCCGCGGCGGCGATGAGCTGCACCCGGGTGTCCGGGCGCAGCGCCAGCCGGACGACGAGACCGCCGTCCTCCAGCGCCGGGCCGTGCGCGGCGAAGTTGTCCATGAAGAACGTCGGCCGCAGCACCGTCGCCGGGACGGCGAGCGCGGCCAAGTGCCGCTCGACGGCCCGCTTGCTGTCGAAGTGCGGGACCCCGCTGCGGCGGTCGGCCCCGCCGACGGAGCTGTAGACGACGTGCTCGACACCCGCCGCCGCAGCCGCGTCGGCCACCGCTCGGCCATGGCGGACCTCACCGCCGAGCCCGGCCGGGGTCATGAACGTCTGCACGCTGAACACCCCCGCCGCGCCCGCCATGGCCGCGCGCAGCGACACCGGGTCGTCGAGGTCCCCGCGGACGAGTTCGGCCCCCTCGGCGGCGATGGCGGTCGCGGCCGGGGAAGCGGGGTCGCGGACCAGGGCGCGCACGCGGCGGCCCGCCGCCAGCAGCGCGCGGGCGGTCGCACCGCCCTGCACACCGGTGGCACCGAGGACCAGGATCGTGTCGGTCACGGTCGTCCCCCTCAGCCGAACGCGGCGGCGTGCTCGGCCGCCCAGGCGTGGAACGGGCGGGGCGGGCGGCCCAGCAGCCGCTCGGCGGTGCCGTTGGGCCTGCCCCACGGGACCTCGCGGCTGCGCAGCGCGGCCACGTTGCCCTCGGCCACGACCGGGTCGCTGCCCGCGGCGGTGAACGCCGCCACGGCCTGCTCGGCGGCGGCGACCTCGAAGCGGATCGGCCTGCCCGCGGCCCTGGCCAGGATGCGCACCTGGTCGCCGGAGGTGAGGGTCTGCGGACCGGTCAGCTCGTAGGCGAGCCCGTCGTGGCCGTCCTCGGTGAGCGCGCGGACGGCGATCGCCGCCACGTCGTCGGGGTCGATCGGGGCGCCGGGGCGGTTGCCGACCAGGCAGCGCACGGTCCCGGTCCCGCGCACGGAACCGGTCCACCACAGCGCGTTGCTGTGGAACGGGCCGGGGCGCAGGAACGTCCACCGCGCGGTCGCCGCGGCGACCTCGGTCTCGGCGGCCCGGTGCTCCTCGGCGATGCGGTGCGGCACCGGGTGCACCACGCTCGACGACGACAGCAGCACCAACCGCGGCGCGGCGGCGGTCAGCGCGGCGGTGAACCCGCGCACCTCGGTCTCCACGTCGCCCACCAGCACCAGGAAGACCGCGTCGACGCCATCGAGCGCGGCGGTCACCGCGGCGGTGTCGCCGGGTGAGCCCACCGCCAGTTCAACGCCGTCGGGCAGTTCCGCGGCCGGGTTCCTGCTCAGCGCCCGGACCCGTTCGCCGCGCTCCAGCAGTCGGGCCAGCACCCGGCCGCCCACCCTGCCGGTCGCTCCGGTCACCAGGATCATCTTGTCCTCCATCCGCTCGGTGTTCAGTCCCGCCAGCCGCGCTCGGACGGCCAGGGTTCGTCGAGCTGTCGGTACGTGCCGAGGTAGTCGGGCCAGTCGCGGTGGTCGCGGACCTTGCCGTCGACGAGCTTGAGCAGGTGGACCTGCTCGCCGGAGAACACCCGCCCGGTGGCGGGCAGGCCGACCAGGTCACCGACGTGGCGGCCGTAGAGCACCAGGTACGCCCGCACCCAGTCGCCGCGCTCCTCGTAGCGGACCTCCTCCAACCGGACCTCCTCGGAGAAGGTCATCCGCAGCCACTTCACCGCCATCTCGAACGCCGCCGGACCGATCAGGTCGGTGTGCTCCAGCGAGGCCGGGTTCTGGTAGTCGGCGTGGATGTACTCCGCGACGTCGGAGGTGTCACCGGTGTTGTACGCGCGCACCATCCGGCGCACGACGTCGATGTTCGTGCTGTCGATGTTCGTGCTCACGCGGGCACCACCTCGGCCGCCACGCGCAACACCGGGCGGTAGAGGGCGGGGTCGGAGGTGGACAGCGCGCGCAGCGCCGCGGCGTGCGGGGCGAACCCGGGCGCGGACACCGCGGCGCGGAAGGACTCCGCGTCGGTCCACTCGGCGACGTTGACGTACTCGGTGCCCGCGCCCGCGTCGACGGCGCGGAGCAGGGTGTGCCCCAGGAAACCCGTGCGCTCGGCCATGAACCGGGACGTCTCGGCGAAGGCGCGCTCGAACTCCGCCGGGTCGGCGGTCAGGGTGAACCGGTTGACGAACGTGACCGGCCCGTCAGCGGGTTGTGCTGGCATCGCGGGTGTCCCCTCCTGCTCGGCTGACCGGCCTGCCCGGTCCGGTTCCCACCGTCGGCCCGGCCGATCGCACCGGGCTCGAAGACGGCTCGACGGTCCTGTGCGCCCGGTCGTCGACCGGGGCTCAAGCGCGCGCTGGGACGGTCGGCGCGAGCAGAAACCCCTTGCAGCGAGGAGAAGTCATGGACGGGCAACAGCGACCGGCCGCCCTGGTCACCGGGGCCACCAGCGGCATCGGGCTGGCGGTCGCCCGCGCGCTGGGCACCGCGGGGCACCGGGTGTTCCTGTGCGCCAGGGACGCGGAGAAGGTCGGGCTGACCGTGAAAACCCTGCGGGAGGAAGGGATCTCCGCAGAGGGGACCTCGGCGGACGTGCGCGACCCGGGTCAGGTGCGCGAGCTGGTTGCCGCGGCGACGGCGGCGTTCGGCCCGGTGGGCGTGCTGGTGAACAACGCCGGGCGCAGCGGCGGCGGCCCCACCGCGGGCATCGCCGACGACCTGTGGACCGACGTGATCGAGACCAACCTGAACAGCGTCTTCCGGGTGACCAGGGAAGCGCTGACCGCGGGCGGGATGCTCGCGGCGGGCTGGGGGCGGGTGGTGAACATCGCCTCCACCGGCGGCAAGCAGGGCGTGGTGTTCGGGGCGCCCTACTCCGCGTCCAAGCACGGCGTCGTCGGGTTCACCAAGGCGCTGGGCCTGGAGCTGGCCAAGACCGGGATCACGGTGAACGCCGTGTGCCCGGGGTACGTGGAAACCCCGATGGCGCAACGGGTCCGCGAGGGCTACGCGCGGATGTGGGACGTCACCGAGGACGACGTGCTCGACCGGTTCGAGGGCAAGATCCCGCTGGGCCGCTACTCCACCCCCGAGGAGGTGGCGGGCCTGGTCGGCTACCTGGTGACCGCGACCGCCGCCTCGATCACCGCGCAGGCGCTCAACGTCTGCGGCGGCCTCGGCAACTACTGAGCCACGATCCCCGGAGGAGGGAACGCAGATGAGCACCATCCACGAGACCGAGCACCGCGTCGAGGTCGACGCGCCCGCGGCGCTGGTGTACCGGATGATCGCGGACGTGGGCAACTGGCCGGTGGTGTTCCCGCCGACCGTCCACGTCGAGCACGTCGAACGGGGTGAGCGCGGCGAGCGCATCCGGATCTGGGCCACCGCCAACGGCGCGGTGAAGGGCTGGACGTCGCGGCGCGACCTGGACCCGGGGGCGCTGCGGGTGCGGTTCCGGCAGGAGGTGTCGCAGCCGCCGGTGGCCGCGATGGGCGGGGAGTGGATCGTCGAGGAGCGCGGGCCGCTGGCCTGCGCGGTGCGGCTGACCCACGACTTCGCCGCGGTGGACGACGACCCGGCCGGGGTGGAGTGGATCTCCGCCGCGGTGGAGCGCAACAGCACCGCGGAGCTGGCCTCGCTCAAGGCCGCGGCGGAGTCGGCTGAGCGGCGGGCCGCGCTCACCACCACCTTCGACGACGTCGTGCGGGTCGACGGCGCGGTGGAGGACGTCTACGACTTCATCAACGAGGCGGGCCTGTGGTCGCGGCGGCTGCCGCACGTGGCCACGGTGCGGCTCACCGAGGACACCCCCGGCATGCAGTTGCTGGAGATGGACACCCGCACGGCCGACGGCGCCACGCACACCACCAAGTCGGCCAGGGTGTGCCTGCCGCACGGGCAGATCGTCTACAAGCAGTCGGTGACGCCCGCGCTGATGTCCGTCCACACCGGCCGGTGGCGGTTCGAGGAGGTCGACGGCGGGACCGTGGTGACCTCCACGCACACCGTGGTGCTGGTGCCGGAGGCGATCCCGACCGTGCTCGGGCCCGAGGCCACGGTGGACACCGCGAAGGAGTACGTGCGCACCGCGCTGGGCCGCAACAGCACCGCGACGATGCTGGCCGCCAAGGCGTACGCGGAGGGCAGGCGGGCGGCGGTCGCCTGAACACCGGGTGGCGCTGTCGGGGCGCGGTGCCCCCGACAGCGCCACCGGACCGCTCAGGTGACGGAAAGGCCGCCGTCGACCGCGATGACCGCGCCGTTGGCGTAGGCGGCGCCCGGCTCGGCCAGTGCCACGACCCACCAGGCCACGTCGCCCGGTTCGCCGACCCGGCCCGCCGGGATGCGCGGCAGCATCGCCGCGAGGATGCCGTCGTAGGTCTCCCTGGGCATGCCCGCGCGCTCGGCGACCCCGGTGTCGACCAGCCCCGGCGCGATCCCGACCACCCGGACCCCGCGCGGCGCCAACTCCACCGCCCAGGTCCGGGTCAGCGCGTCGAGCCCCACCTTGGTGGCCGCGTACACCGCGCTCTCCGGCAGGGCGCGCAGGCCGATGCACCCCGCGGAGCCGATGTTGACCACGGTGCCCGCCGCCGCGGCGAGGGGGTCCAGCGCGGCCTGGGTGAGCAGGATCGGCGCGATGAGGTTGGTCTCGACCTGGGCGCGCACCGAGACCGGGTCGAGCTTGCCGAGGATGTCGAACCCCGTGACGGCGGCGTTGTTGACCAGGACGTCGATGCGGCCGAACTCGCGCAGCGCGGTGTCGACGACCAGGGCGGGGCCTGCGGGGTCGGTGATGTCGGCGGCCAGGGTGCGGACCGCCGGACGCCCCCGTGCCGCCTCGGCCAGCGCGTCGGGCGACCTGCCGACCACCAGCACCCGGTCGCCGCGGTCGGCGAACGCGTGCGCGGTGGCCCGGCCGATCCCGGTGCCGCCCCCGGTGATGACGATGCCGCGTGGCGGCTGCTGTGGAGAGGTCATGGGCCGACCGTAGGGCGGGTCGCCCCGAAGCCACTCGAACCTCGGTGTACCGCCGGGGCGCGGGTTTCAGTACACCCTGGTGGTGTCGTTCGGGTTCGACCAGCGGATGTCGACGACCTCGGCCAGCAGCGCCCCCCGGCCGTGCGAGCCGTCGGCGCCGAGGATGGCCTGGTGCACCTCGCGGGCCCGGCTGCCCGGCTCCAGGCCGAGGTCTTCGACCAGGTTGTCGCGCAGCCTGCGGAAGACGTCGAGCGCCTCGGCCCGCCTGCCCAGGCTGTGCAGGGCGATCATGTGCTGGGCGTGCAGGCCCTCGTGCAGCGGGTTCTCCACGGTGAGCGCGACCAGCTCGGTCAGCACCTCGTGGTACATGCCCAGCCGCAGTTGCGCGCCGACCATGTGCTCCAGGGCGACGAGCCGCGACTCCTCGATCTGCCTGCGCTTGGACTCCAGCACCCGACCGCCCTGCACGTCGAGGAACGCGGGCCCGCGCCACAGCCGCAGCGCGGAGTCGAAGGTGCGCACCGCCTGCAGGTCGTCGCCCGCGAACAGGAACTCCCGCGCGGCGGCCACGGTCACCTGGTACTCGTGCAGGTCCAGGGTGCCCGCGCCCAGTTCCAGCACGTAGCCGCCTGCCCTGGTCTGCAACAGGCGCCTGGCGACCTCGGCGGTGGGCAGGCCGGTCGTCGACGCCAATAACTTGCGCAGGTTGAGGATGTAGGTCTGCAGCGTGGTCAGCCAGCTCACCGGCGGCTCGTCGTCCCACAGCTCGCGCATCAGCAGCGAGACGGGGACGACCTGGCCCGCGTTGACGATCAGGGTGGTGAGCACGTTGCGCAGTTTGGGTGCGCTGGGGGTGCGGACTTCGGGACCGCACCTGAGGTAGAGCGGCCCGAGAACACCGACGTCGATTCCGCACCCGTACTGGTCGGCATTTTCGGTGGTTTCTTTCCGAACAACTCGCGCGAAGGACAATGGAACCCCACTGTGTCGATTCGGCTGGGTCAATTCGGCGAGCGGACACCTCGGACGCGGTACGGGGTTGACCGGTCGCGCCCCCGATTCGGGCGCTTCGCTCCGCCGACCGACCCGTACCGGACCACGATGTCCGACTCCCCCCGTGGCCTGGGCCGGGAGTGGCCGCTCCACCACCGTTCCCCGACCCGGGCACCACCCAATAGTGCTCAAAGCGCGTTGGCGTGTCCAGGAAGCGCGCACCGGCCCGAGCACCCCCCACCCGCGCCGATCGCCCCTTGAGCGAACCTCTAGAGGCCATGGTCACGAGCTGATCCGGAATGAGACATTTAGGCCACGAGTTCCCTGTCGTATGCAGTACGGCCGGGGTCGCGGCGTTCGCGCCGGAACCGCGAATCGACGCCCAGCAGGCAAAAACAATACTCAGCGTCACCGGTTTTATCGGAGTACGACCGGGTCCGCGGCGGGCGGTGGACACACCTCCCCCGCCCCGTGTCCCACCGATGGCTCAACAGGTGGTCCCAATGGCGGACTCGGGCTGTCACCGGCCGTGAGAGCGCGAACGAAATTCAGATCGAATGCGCAGCAGTGATGTCGATCACTTTTCCCCGCCTCCGTTCACGTCGAGCCAATCTCCAACCCGCTTCTAGCCCGCGCCGCGACGCTGGTCCGGACAGCAGGAGGAGGTACTGGTGCGGATCATCGATCTGTCCTCGCCGGTCGACGCGGCGGCCTACGAGCCCGACCCGGTGGTGCACGAGGTGCTCAGCCCGCGCGAGGGCGCGCTGCACATGGCCGCCGAGATGCGGGCGCACTTCGACGTGGAGTTCGACCCCGACGACCTGCCGGACGGGGAGTTCCTCTCCCTGGACCGGCTCACGCTGACCAGCCACACCGGCACGCACGTGGACGCGCCGTCGCACTACGGCAGCCGGACCCGCTACGGCGACGGCGTCCCCCGGCACATCGACGCCATGCCGCTGGAGTGGTTCCTCGCCCCGGCGGTGAAGCTGGACCTGACCGGGCACGGCACCGGTGTGGTCGGCGCGGTGGAGCTGGAGAAGGAGTTCGCCAGGATCGGGCACACCCCGGGCGAGGGGGAGATCGTCGTGCTCGACACCGGGGCCGCCGCGCTGGCGGGCACCCCGGCCTACTTCACCGACTTCACCGGCCTGGACCGCCACGGCACCGAGCTGCTGCTCGACCTCGGGGTCCGGGTCATCGGCACCGACGCGTTCAGCCTGGACGCCCCGTTCACCGACATCATCGCCCGCTACCGGGAGACCGGTGACCGCGAGGTGCTCTGGCCCGCGCACCTGGCCGGGCGCGGCCGGGAGTACTGCCAGCTGGAGCGGTTGGCGAACCTGGACGAGCTGCCGGTGCTCGGCGCGCGGATCGCCTGCTTCCCGGTCAAGATCGCGGGCGGTGGTGCGGGCTGGACCCGGGCCGTCGGCCTGCTCGACGACTGATGGCCGGGACCGCACCCGCCTTCGCGGCGGCGATCGGCGGGCACCCGCCGGACGCGCCCGCGCTGGTGTGGCGCGACACCGCGACCGGCTACGGGGAGCTGTGGGCGGCGGCGCTGCGCGAGCGCGACCGCGTCCGCGCGCTCCCGCTGCCCGCCGGGGCGCCGATCGGGCTGCTGGTGGACAAGTCGCCCGCCGGGGTGGCGCTGGTGCTCGGCGCGCTGCTGTCCGGGCGGCCCGCGCTGCTGCCCCCGGCGAGCCTGCCCGAGGCCGTGCTGCACGAGCTGTTCGCCTCGTCGGGCTGCGCGTGCACCATGTCCCCGGACGCGGTGGCCGGTGTTCCCGGCGCCGGGCCGCCGCAGGTCCCGGCGGGGACCGCGCTGATGCTGACCACGTCCGGTTCCACCGGTCTGCCGAAGGTGGTGCCGCTCCCGTCCGCGGGGATCGGCGCGTTCACCCGGTGGGCGGGCGACCGGTTCGGCATCGGCGCCGGGACCGCGGTCCTGAGCTACGCGCCGCTGAGCTTCGACCTGTCGCTGCTCGACGTCTGGACGACGCTGGCCCGCGGCGGCACGGCGGTGCTGGTCGACCCGGACGACGCCCTGCACGCCGGGCGGCTCGCCGCCGCGATCCGGCGCTGGCGGGTGGAGGTGGTGCAGGCCGTGCCGATGGTGTTCGGCCTGCTCGCGGGCACGGGCGGGGCGTTCGACTCGGTGCGGCACGCGATCGCCACCGGCGACGCGCTGTCCCCGGACGGGGTGGCGGCGCTGCCCGCCACCTTCCCCTCGGCCCGGCTGCACAACCTCTACGGCTGCACGGAGACCAACGACAGCCTGCTGCACGAGATCGACCCGGTGCGCGACGCCGGGGGCCCGGTGCCGATCGGCACGCCGCTGCCCGGGGTGGCGGTGCGCCTCATCGGCGACGACGGCGCGGAGGTGACCGGCGCGGGCAGCGGTGAGCTGTGGGTGCGCACCCCCTTCCAGAGCACCGGCTACCTCGGTGCGGCGGCGGGCACCGGGCGCTTCACCCACTGCCCCGGCGACCCGGGCGGTCCGGTCTGGTACCGCTCCGGAGACCTGGTCGAGCGGCGGCCGGACGGGGCCCTGGTCCTGCTGGGGCGCACCGACTTCCGGGTGAAGGTGCGCGGGGTGGGGGTCGACCTCGGCGCGGTCGAGGCCGCCCTGTCCGGGCACGCCGAGGTGCTGGAGGCCGTCGTGTTCGCGGTGCCGGAGCGGGTCGGCGGGCGACGGCTGCGCGGCCTGGCCCGACGCACCCCGGGCAGCGCGCTGACCACCCTCGGGCTGCGCAGGCACTGCGCCGCGGTGCTGCCGCGCGGCGCGATCCCGTCCGACCTGCTGATCGTCGACACCGCACTTCCCCGCAACGCCAACGGAAAGCTCGACCGCGCCGCCGTGGCGCGCGAGCACCCGCCCACCCAGGAGGGGGTCTGACGTGCAGCACGCGCACGCCATCACGCAGTTCGTCCTCGACGAGTTCCTGCCCGACGTGGCCGCCGCGGACCTCGACCCGCACGCGGACCTGATCGCCGACGGCGTCATCGACAGCCTGGGCCTGCTCAAGCTGCTGGTGTGGCTGGAGAACGGCTACGGCATCCGCGCCGACGACGTGGAGCTGACCCCGGACCGGTTCCGGTCCGTGGCGGCCATCGACGCCTTCATCACCGCCCACGCCACCGCTCCCGCCGAGGCGTCGTGAGCGCGGCGGTGCACCCGGTGGTCCGGGCGCTGCTGGACCGGGGCGCGGACCCGGACGCGGAGGTCGGCCGGGCCGACTGGCACTCGCTGTGGGACGCGCTCGGCGCCGGTGCGCTGGCCCGGGGGGAGGCGGTGGCGCTGCTGGCGTCGCTGTCCACCCTGCGGCCCACGCCTGCCACCGCGGCGGCCTTCGCCCGCTCGCTGGTCGAGCGGGCACCGGCACCCGGGATCACCTTCCCCGGGGCGGTCAACGTCGTCGGCACCGGCGGCGGTCCGCGCACCTTCAACGTGTCCACCGCGGCGGCGTTCGTCGCCGCCGCCGCGGGGACGCCCGTGGTCAAGAGCGGGTCGCGGTCGCGGACCAGCGCGCACGGCTCCTACGACCTGCTCGACCGGCTCGGCGTCCCCCGGACCCGGTCGCACGCCGAGACCGCCGGCGCGCTGGACCGCCGCGGCATCGCCTTCACCGGCGACTTCGTCTACCCGGTGGAGCTGGCCGCCCTGGTCCGGGCGGTGCTGCCGCTGCCGCCCGGGCCGCTGGTCGGGTTCGTCAACCTGCTCGGCCCGCTGCTGGCGGTGGTGCCGGTGGCCGCCCAGGTGACCGGTGTGGCCGACCGGTCGGCGCTGCCGCTGCTGCGGGCCGTCGCCGACGCGGCGGTGCCGCACCCGGTGTGGCTGTGCGCCAACACCGCGGGTGCCGACGAGCTGCTGGGGTTCGCCGACGACACCATCGACACCGGTGGCACGCCGGTGCCGGTGCCCAGGACCAGTGGTTCGCTCGCGCAGCTTCGGCCGGTGCCCGACGGCGAACTGGTCGAGCACTTCCTCGACGTGCTGGCGGGCCGGGGCACCCCGACCGCGGTCGGCGTGGTGCGGCTCAACGCCGCGGCGGTCATCCGGGCCGCGGACCCGGCCACGACCTGGCCCGCCGCGCTCGCCGGGGCCGAGGAGGCGATGCGGTCGGGGGCGGCGGTGGGGCTGGCGCAGCGGGAGCGCACCGGCCGGGCGGTCGCGGTGGCCCGTGGCTGAGTTCTTCGCGGGCCGCCACCCCGCCGACCCCGGGCTCGCGGTGTTCCTCACCGCGGGCGGCGAGGAACCGGGGGTGCTGGGAGAACTGGTCGGGGTGCTCGACGCGGCCGGGGTGGACTGCCTGGAGCTGGCGGTGCCGTTCCCCGACTCCCCCACCGACGGCCCGGTGCTGCGCGCCGCCGCCGACCGGGCGCTGGCGCGCGGCACCGGGGTGGACGACGTACTCGCCTTCGTGGCCCGGGTGCGCCCCCGGCTGCGGCACACCAGGATCGCGCTGCTCGCCGACTGGCGGCACACCGTGCACCCCGTGGGGGAAGCGGAGTTCGCCCGGCGCGCGGCCGGGGCGGGCGCGGACGCGCTGCTGGTGCACGGGCTGCCGCCGCGGCGGCGCGCGCACCAGCTCGCGGTGGCCGCCGAGGCGGGGCTGCCGCTGGTGGGGACCTGCTACGCCACCTCCCCACCGGAGGTCCTGGCGGCAGCAGCCACCGCCATCACGGCCTACCTCTACCTGGTGGCGCACTACGGCCGCACCGGTACTGCACCGGGCGGCGGGCACGCGGCGCTCGCCGGGGCGGTGGCCGCGGCGCGCGCGGT